>NZ_JBCGCS010000033.1:0-55636 GCF_038594925.1 Achromobacter sp. JD-1
AGATTTTATCTTTGCAGCACTGATGAATTGAAAAACGCCTCGCGGCTGATGCCGCGAGGCGTTTTTGTTTGATGCGCCGCCGTTTTATTATGGGTTCGTCAGATATTGCTGACGGTCGATGCTGTGGCGCTGGAGTTTGTCGTAAAAGGTCTTGCGTGGAATGCCCAAGGTATCCAGTGTGGCTTTTACATCGCCTCGGTTGGCGATGAGCGCATCGCGGATCAGTTGTGCTTCCACGATTTCCATGCGTTCTGGCAGGCTGAGAACCTCATGCGCTTGAGGCGTTGGACCGGACTCTGGCAGGTTTAGCACGCCAAGCACGACGCGTTCGGCAAAATGAGCGAGTTCGCGCACATTGCCCGGCCAGTCGTGAGTCATGACGTATTGTTTAACCGCGGCGGGCATCTCTGGAATGTCGCGATGAAATCGGCGCGATGCATGGCCAAGATAATGAGCAAACAACAAGGGGATATCATCCCGGCGCTCGCGTAGGGGCGGGATGCGGATTGTCACCACATTGAGCCGGTAGAACAGGTCTTCACGGAACTTGGCACGGATGGCCGCACTACCCAGATCTTCTTTTGTAGCGGCCACGACGCGCAGGTCCAGATTACGCACTTCGTTGCTGCCCAATGGAGTGATCTGACGAGATTCGAGCACGCGCAGCAATTTCACCTGCACCGCGAGCGGCATGCTTTCGATTTCGTCCAGGAACAGGGTTCCTCCGCTGGCATGTTCGATCCGGCCGACACGCTTTTTGTGTGCGCCAGTAAATGCCCCGGCTTCGTGTCCGAAGAGTTCGCTTTCGATTACGCTCTCCGGCAACGCGCCGCAGTTGATCGCGACCAACTCACGATGGCGACGGAGGCTGAGTCGATGCAGCGCTGTTGCCACGACTTCCTTGCCTGTGCCCGTTTCGCCCTCGACCAGCACATCGACATTCGCATCCGCAATGTGGCGGAGCGTTTCCTTGATGCGCTGCATGGCGGGCGTGGTGCCGATAAAAGGTACTTCATCGGCTTGCACCGCGAACGCCGCTTCGCGAAGACGACGGTTTTCCAGCACCAGACGACGCTTTTCTGCAGCGTGCAAGATGGCGGTGGTAAGTCGGTCGGCAGCATAGGGCTTGGCCAGAAAATCATAGGCGCCCTCGCGCATGCATTGCACTGCCGTAGCGATATCGCCATGGCCCGTGATAAGGATGACCGGCAGTTCCGGGTCAATACCACGCAGACGCTTGAACAGTTGCAAGCCGTCGATGTCCGGCATGCGGATGTCGGTTACGACCACGCCGTCGAAGTCGCGGTGCAAGGCCGGAAGCGCAGAGCGTGCGGTTTCGTATGCGTCTACGGCCATACCGTGCAGCTTCAGGGTTTGAACGTTTGCGCGGCGCAGCTCGTCATCGTCGTCGATGAAGACGACATGGGGCGCTACGGGGTCGCGATCGTCATGCGCTGGAGCCGCATGTGGAAAAGTGTCAGGGTTCTGGATCATGTCGAGAGGGCAGAGCGGGCGTGGCCGGTATCTGCCTTGCGTAACGTAAGGATGAACATGGCGCCTTTCTGGGCACCGACCGAGGCTGGAAAATCGGGTTCACCGGCTTGGCCCGCGCGCAGGTCGCCACCGAATTCGGCGACGATGTCACGGCAAATGACCAAGCCCAGGCCCAGCCCTTCCGGCTTCGTCGTATAAAAGGGCGTGAATAGCCGTGCCCTGGCGTCGTCCGACAACCCCGGGCCGTTGTCGCTAACCTGAAGCTCTACCGTGGCGCCCAGGTCTTGCAGGGTGACAATGACCTGGCCATCTGGAATGTCTTCCAACGCTTCCATTGCGTTTTGCAGCAAGTTGACCAAGACCTGCTCCAAGCGGATACGGTCGGCTCGGACAAGCACATCCTGGTCGGCAGACGGCCGCACAAGCGCAACGCCTTGCCGGCGCGCGCGCGGGCCGATCAACAACAGTGCGCCGTCCAACGCCTCTGTCAGACTGGTTGGGCCTACCGACCTGCCGGCTTTGCGTGAGAACGCGCGCAATTCGCCTGTGATATGGCCAATGCGTTCGGTCAGTGCGGCGATGGTGCCCAGATTCTCTTTTGCGGCCTGCGCGTCACTGCGGCGCAGAAATTCCGTGGCATTGTCTGCGTAAGCCCGAATCGCCGCGACGGGTTGGTTGATTTCATGAGCCACCCCCGCGGCAACCTGGCCCAGCAACGCAAGCTTGCTGGCTTGCACCAGTTCGTCCTGCATCGTATGCAGGCGAGCCTCGGTACGTTGGCGTTCATCCATTTCGTCCATCAGTTGTTCATTGACCTCGCGCAATTGGCCTGTGCGTTCGTTCACCAACGCCGCCAATTGCGCCTGGATGGCGGCTTGCTGCCCGGCCTTTTCGCGATTTCGATGACGCCGATACAGCACAATGCCGATGGCCGCGGCCAACAGGCTCTGCACCAACAAGGCCGCCAACTGGGCATTGGCAGTGGCTTGGTTCACGGCCGTTTGCACGGGTGACAGCAAATGCAAGGTCCAGCCCGGAGTTTCCGCAACAGGCAAGGTGGTGTGCAGCAGCGGCGCACCTTTGGGAATCTGTGGCAAGGCGCTGTCGGCACGCACCAACTGACCATTGCCGACCGGCGACAAACGTGGCGTTACGGGCAACGGTTCAAAGCGTGCGTCGCCAAACTGAAGGCTGGTGCGCAGCGCTTGTGCCAAGTCAGTCGCCAGCGGCGCCAAGACGTCGAAGCGCCAATCGGAGACACTGCCCAGCAGTACGACGCCATGCTCATCGGTAACGAAGATGGGCGCGGCGGATTGCCGCCAATCAGCCTCTAGGCCACGAAAATCCACCTTCAATACGATCACACCCAACATGGCGCCGTTGGCGTCGTCCACACGGCGAGACAGATAAAGGCCGGCTTCGTGGCTGACGGTGCCCAAGGCGAAGTGCTCCGCATAGCCATTGGCGACGGCGCGTTGGAAGTAGGGGCGAAATTGATAGTCCACGCCGACGAACGTGGCCGGTTCACGCCAATTGCTGGCGGCGATTGCCAAGCCGGTTTTGTCCAGTAGATAAATGGCGGAGGCACCGACGCCACGCGCCAGTGTGTCGAATTTGTCGTCCAGCGATTCTATTTGGGCAGCCGAGGCGCCCTGTAGCGCTGCGCGCACGTCGACGTCTCGCGTCAAGACGAAGGGCAAGGCACGGAATTTGTCGAGGTTGTTGCGTAGCAGCGCGGCGTTGATCTGGCCCGCGTTGCGGGCCAGGGCGGTGGCGCTCTTGATCGCGTTGTCACGCGCCCATTGCGTGGCCACATGCAAGGTGCCGACGACGACGGCGGCTGCTATCAGAATACCCAGCCCTCGCACGCGCCACGATGCAGGCGCAAGTTCCACGGTGGGTGGGGAAGACGATGCGTCTGAGGGGGAGGGGGGAGAATATTTGGACATTTTGTGCGGTTTTCCGCATATTCTAGCCTTCTTTTGTGTGGATATCCGCCAGGCTAATGTCAGTCGGGTGCGGCATAAGAAATGAAAACCTAGCCTTATCAATGGGTTGTGGCGGGCGCCTGGCATTTCGCTGGCCTGGCACAGGTCTTGCATATGTACCCACAAGCCGAGCGACAACCGCGCCCGGTGATATTGGCGTGCGCCCACAACGCAACGCCATAAAACAGAAAACGCCCCGTCGCCGCTGCGCTCAAACCGCGCGGGGGCTAGGGGCATTGGTGGGGACAAAACCCGATGATCGACGTGGATCAAAGCGCACCCGTGCGCAAGCTGAAGTTCTATCAAATCCTGTATGTGCAGGTGATTTTCGCCATCGTGGTGGGCGTGTTGCTGGGGGCGTTCAAGCCTGAGCTCGGCCAGCAGATGCAGCCGTTGGGCGATGCCTTCATCAAGCTGGTGAAGATGATCATCGCACCCGTGATCTTCCTGACCGTCGCGTCGGGTATCGCCGGCATGAGCGACTTGAAAAAAGTCGGGCGCGTGGCCGGCAAGGCGATGCTGTATTTCCTGACTTTTTCGACGCTGGCCCTGATTGTGGGCATGGTCGTCAGCCATGTCGTTCAGCCGGGCGCGGGCATGCATATCGACCCCAGCACCCTGGACCAGAAAGCCGTGGCCAGTTTCGTGGCCAAGGCGCACGACTCGACCATCACCGGCTTCCTGATGAACATCATCCCCACGACGATCTTTAGCCCGTTCGTGGGCGGAGATATTCTGCAGGTGCTGTTCGTGGCGGTTCTGTTTGGTATCGCGCTGGCCATGGTGGGCGAGCGCGGCAAGCCAATTCTGAGCTTCATGACGGCGCTGGCCCAGCCCATCTTCAAGCTGGTGGCGATTCTGATGAAGGCGGCTCCCATTGGCGCGTTCGGCGCGATGGCGTTCACCATCGGCAAGTACGGCATCAAGTCAGTTGTGAACCTGGCCATGCTGGTGGGCACCTTCTACGCCACGTCGGTGCTGTTCGTGGTGGTGGTGCTGGGTCTGGTCGCTCGTTACAACGGTTTTTCGATCCTGAAATTGGTGCGCTACATCCGCGAAGAATTGTTGTTGGTGTTGGGCACGAGTTCATCGGAAGCCGCTTTGCCCACCTTGATGCAGAAGATGGAACGCGCGGGGTGTTCGAAGTCGGTAGTCGGCTTGGTGGTGCCCACGGGATACTCGTTCAACCTGGACGGCACCAATATCTACATGACGATGGCCGCGCTGTTCATCGCGCAGGCTTGCGACATTCCCTTGTCGCTGGGCGATCAGATCCTGCTGCTGGCCGTGGCGATGCTCAGCTCCAAGGGCGCGGCGGGCGTCACGGGGGCCGGTTTCATTACCCTGGCCGCCACCTTGTCGGTGGTGCCGTCCGTGCCCATAGCGGGGATGACGCTGATTCTGGGCGTGGATCGCTTCATGTCGGAATGCCGCGCCTTGACCAACTTGGTCGGCAATGCGACTGCCGCGGTCGTGGTGGCGCGTTGGGAAGGAGAGCTGGATCAGGAGCAACTGCACGCCGCGCTGGAGGGGCAGTTGGCGCCTGTGGTGCCGGCTTCTGAAGCGCCGGCGCACGACACGCCGCCCGTCTTGGGCCACACGCCCGTTTAAGTTCAGGGTATCTGGATACCTGCCGCTCGCAGCAGATTCGACGTTTCGAATAGTGGCAGGCCCATTACGCCGGTATAGCTGCCGGCAATGCGCGAAATGAAAGTACCGGCCAAGCCCTGGATGCCATAGGCGCCGGCCTTGCCGAAGGGCTCGCCGCTATCGCAGTAGCGGCTGATTTCGTCGTCGCTCAAGTCGCGCATGTGCACATCGGTGACGGATACGGCTTCCAGTAGTTGACCGCCGGTCCAGACTGCGACGGCGGTACGGACTTCATGCGCGTGTCCGGACAAGGCACGCAAGATTCGCACAGCATCCGCGCGGTCGGCGGGCTTGCCTAGCACGACGCCATTCAGAATGACGGTGGTATCGGCGGCCAACAGGGGCAGATCAGACAGGTTGTTGGCGCGCATCCAGTCGCGGCCTCGCAGTGCCTTGTCGCGGGCAGTGCGTTGAACGTAGTCCGCGGCGCTTTCGCCTTCGTGCTGGGGCTCGTCTTCGCCGGGAGGCGCCGGCACCAGCAGGACGGTGTGCGCAAGGCCGATCTGGGTTAGCAGTTCACGCCGCCTTGGGCTGGCCGAGGCCAGATAGAGGCGGGCGGGGGCAGAGTCAGGGGCGGCAGTGTGAGGCATGCGGAATCGAGTGGGGCGCCGCCCTTGCAGCGGTCAGGCGCGGTGGTAGGGGTGGTTGGTCATGATGGCCCAGGCGCGATAGAGCTGTTCGGCCAGTACCACGCGAACCATGGGATGCGGCAAGGTCAGCGACGACAAACGCAGTTGCCCGCTGCAAGAGGCCTTCAAATCGGCGTCCAGGCCATCGGGGCCGCCCACCAGAAAAGCCACGTCCTGACCGCCCGCACGCCACTGTTCGAGCTTTTGCGACAAGGCCATGGTGGTCAGGTCGCGGCCGCGTTCGTCCAGCGCCAGCCGAAGCGCACCGGCGGGTAATGCGGCTTCAATGCGTTTGGCTTCCGCCGCCATCATCTGGGCCGGCGTCTTGCCGGTGGTGCGGGGTTCGGGCTTGATCTCGCGCAATTCCAGCGCGCAATCGGCGGGCAGGCGCTTGGCATAGTCGGCCCAGGCAGTCTCTACCCAGTCCGGCATTCGCGTACCCACCGCCGCAACAATCAGCTTCACGGCAAGAACTCAGGCTTCGGCGTCGTCGTAGCCGTTGTCGGCGGGGATCGGCGCAACCCGGGTCGATTCCGGCAGCAGTTTCACACGGACCGGCTTGCCGCCCCAGATTTCTTCCAGGTTGTAATACTGGCGGATGGCGGGTTGCATGATGTGCACGACGACGTCGCCAAGGTCGACGACGACCCATTCACCGGTGTCCTCGCCTTCGATGGTGATGCCGGTCAGTTCAAGGGCGCGGCCGCGGTCGGCCACGCTGGAGGCGAGGGCTCGGGTTTGGCGGTTGGAGGTGGCGCTGGCAATCACGACGCGATCGAACAAGCTTGTCAGATGCGTGGTGTTGTAGACCTTGATGTCTTGCGCCTTGACGTCTTCGAGGGCATCGATGACGGCGCGTTGGAGTTTCGTTATATCCATAGCTGCAAATATAACCCGCGGACGGACGGCGGATGCCGGCTCCGTGGCGCTTTCTGCGCCGGGCGGGCGTAGGTTTATCGGTAAAGTTGGTGCGCCGCAATATAGGCGGCGACGGACGGGGCCAACAGGCCGTCGGTGGGTTCGCCCGCAGCCAGCCGCCGACGGATGTCGGAAGCGGACACTGCCATGGGCGCAAAGGGCAATTCTTCCAGGCTGTGGCCTTGGGCTTGCAGCCACGCGGTCAGTTCCGGAGGCGGCGTAAGCGGGGTGCCGGGACGAGTGGCCACGGCCAGATCCACCAGGCTGGCGATGTCACGCCAATTACGCCAGGTGCAAAAATTGGCGAGTTGATCAGCCCCCAGCAGCCAGACATAGCGCGCGCCCTGAGGCAGGCCGCGCAGCGTGTCGATGGTGTAGGTGGGGCCGCTGCGTTCGATCTCGACGGGGTTGACGGCTAGCCCTTCGTGCCCGGCGATGGCCAGTTCCAGCATGTCACGGCGTTGTTCTCCCGTGGCGTGCAAGGCTGCGCGCTGCCAGGGGTTGCCGGCGGGGATCAGTTCCACGGCGGCCAGGTCCAGCGTATCCAACGCGCTTTTTGCCAGCGCAACATGGGCGACATGGACGGGGTCGAAGCTGCCGCCCAGGAGACCGATGCGCTTCAAACCCAATCCCGCGGCGTCAGGTAGGTGGCCAGCTCGGCTTCCGGCGTGCCTGCTTCGGGCTGCCAGTCGTAGCGCCATTGCGCCAAGGGTGGCATGGACAGCAGGATGGATTCGGTGCGGCCACCGGATTGCAGGCCGAACAGCGTGCCGCGGTCGAACACCAGATTGAATTCCACGTAGCGGCCACGGCGGTAAGCCTGGAAGTCGCGTTCGCGTTCGCCGTAAGCCATGTCGCGGCGGCGTTCAACGATGGGCAGATAGCTGTCCAGGAACGCATCCCCCACAGAGCGGGTCAGCGCGAACGAGGCGTCAAAACCAGGCGCGTTCAGGTCGTCAAAAAAAACGCCGCCGATGCCGCGCGTTTCGTTGCGGTGCTTCAGGAAGAAGTACTCATCGCACCAGCGCTTGTAGCGCGGGTAGTACTCAGGGCCGTGGGCGGCCAGCGCGTCGCGGCAGACCGTATGGAAATGCCGCGCGTCATCTTCGAAAGGGTAGTAGGGCGTCAGGTCTATGCCGCCACCGAACCAGAAGACGTTGGGTTCGTCATGCCCGGGGCGGGCCGCTGCCACGAACATGCGCACATTCATGTGGGTGGTGGGCACGTAGGGGTTGCGCGGGTGCAGCACCATGGACACGCCCATGGCTTCCCAGGCTCGGCCGGCAAGCTCGGGCCGGTGGGCGCTGGCCGACGGGGGCAGCTTGGTGCCCTTGACGTGGCTGAACAGTACGCCCGCGCGCTCGAACAGCTTGCCGCCTTCCAGCAGGCGCGACAGCCCGCCGCCGCCTTCCGGGCGTACCCATTCATCGGCACGGAAGGGACCGCCTTCCGCCGCTTCCAGCGCTTGGACAATACGCGCCTGCAAGCCGGTGAGGTAATCGCGGACAGAGGCAACGGGCAAGGCGTTCATCAGCGCTTTCCGGGGTTACGCGTTGGACTTGGGCTTTTGTTGCGACGGCTTGAGCGCGCGCCAGCCGATGTCGCTGCGGTACTGGCGGCCATCGAAATGGATGCCGTCGATGGCTTCGTACACGCGGTCGCGAGCCATCTTGACCGAATCGCCCAGGGCCGTGACGCACAGCACGCGGCCGCCGGTGGTCTTGGTGTCTTCACCATCCAGTTCGGTGGCGGCATGGAAGACCATGCAGTCTTCGGCGTCGGCGGGCAGGCCGCGGATGACGTCGCCCGTGCGCGGTGTGTTGGGGTAATTGTGCGAGGCCAGCACCACGCCCAGGGCGGTGCGGCGGTCCCAGACGATGTCGGCCTGGTTCAGCGTGCCGTCCACCGCGTGCTCAAGCGCATCCAAAAGGTCGCTCTTGACGCGCATCATGATGGGCTGCGTTTCCGGATCGCCCATGCGGCAGTTGAATTCCAGCGTCTTGATTTCGCGGTCGGGGTCGTCGCCCGGGGCGATCATCAGGCCAGCGTACAGGAAGCCGGTGTAGGGGATGCCGTCGCGCGTCATGCCCTGCACCGTCGGCAGGATGATTTCGCGCATGATGCGGTGGTGCAGTTCGGGCGTGACGATCGGCGCGGGCGAATACGCGCCCATGCCGCCGGTGTTCGGACCCTGGTCGCCGTCTTGCAGGCGCTTGTGGTCTTGGCTGGTGGCCAGCGCCAGCACGTTGCGGCCGTCGCACATGACGATGAAGCTGGCTTCTTCGCCCACCAGGCATTCTTCGATGACCACGCGAGCGCCCGCGGCGCCCATCGAGCCGTCGCCCAGCATGGCGTCAACGGCGGCATGAGCTTCTTCCAGCGTGGCCGCAACCACGACGCCCTTGCCGGCCGCCAGGCCGTCAGCCTTGATGACGATGGGGGCGCCTTCCTGGTCAATATAGGCGTGCGCCTGGACCGGGTCGGTGAAGGTGGCGTAGCGCGCGGTGGGGATGTTGTGCCGGACCATGAAGGCCTTGGCGTAGTCCTTCGAGCTTTCCAGTTGCGCGGCGGCCTTGGTGGGGCCGAAGATTTTCAGGCCGCGCGCGCGGAATACATCCACCACGCCCGAGGCCAGCGGCGCTTCCGGCCCAACGACCGTCAGGGCGATTCCTTCGCGCTGGACGAAATCGGCCAGCTCCTCGGCATTGGTGAGCGCGATGTTTTCCATCTGCTCGGCCCGTTGCGTGCCGCCGTTACCCGGGGCGACAAACACCTTGTGTACGCGCGGGGAGCGGGCCAGCCGCCAGGCGAGGGCATGTTCGCGGCCGCCCGAGCCAATTACCAGGAGTTTCATGTTGCGTGATTCTGAAGGTTGCCACTCTAGCCCGTGGAGAAGGCGACGGACCCGGGACAGCCCGGGGCCGATTCATATTCCAGCGCGCTGACGGATTGGCCGTCAACGCACTGAACCGTGGATTTACTGCGCTTCGTCGAAAATGACGGTGGTATAGACTTCCTGCACGTCGTCCAGGCCTTCCAGGGCGTCGAGCAGTTTCTGCATCTTGATGGCGTCTTCGCCAGCCAGTTCGGTTTCGTTCAGCGCCTTCATGACGATGCCGTCAACTTCGGCTTTCAAACCGGCTTCATCGAAAGCCTTGCGCACGGCGGCGTAGTCGGCCGGCGCGCAAACGACTTCGATCACGCCTTCTTCGTCGGTCGTTACGTCTTCGGCGCCGGCATCGAGCGCGGCTTCCATGACCTTGTCTTCTGCGGTGCCGGGCGCGAATACGAACTGGCCGCAATGCTTGAACATGAAGGCCACCGAGCCTTCCTGGCCAAGGTTGCCGCCGTTCTTGGCGAAGGCGTGGCGGACTTCCGCCACGGTGCGGGTGCGGTTGTCGGTCATGCAGTCGACGATGACCGCCGCGCCGCCGATGCCGTAGCCTTCGTAGCGGACTTCCTCGTAGGCGTCGCCGTCAGCGCCGCCCGCGCCACGCTGGATGGCGCGCTGGATGTTGTCCTTGGGCATGTTGGCGTCGGTGGCCTTGTCCCAGGCCATGCGCAAGCGGGGGTTGCTGTCCGGGTCGGGGCCGCCGGCGCGCGCCGCCACGGTGATTTCACGAATGATCTTGGTCCAAAGCTTCCCGCGCTTGGCGTCTTGACGCCCTTTGCGGTGCTGGATATTGGCCCATTTGCTGTGTCCGGCCATGGCTTCCCAGGAGAATTTGTCTGCAAAAAAAGGCATTTTACCGTGCCGGCGGCCATAGCGCCCCGGCGTGGCCACGCCTGTGTCGATATTGCCACGCGCACAAGCACTACGGCAGGCTCTACACTTGGCCATCCTTTTGGCTTCCTGGTCCGGAGCGTTGCCCATGCCTAATCCCATCGTCATTGCCAAGAATGCGCAGACCGAACTGGCCCTGTTACCCGCTTTGGCCAACCGGCACGGGTGCATTACCGGCGCCACGGGCACCGGCAAGACCGTCACCCTGCAAGTGTTGGCCGAATCGTTTTCACGCATCGGCACGCCAGTGTTCATGGCCGACGTGAAGGGCGACCTGACCGGTATATCGCAAGCTGGGGTGGCCAGCCCCAAGCTGGTGGAGCGGCTGAAAAGTCTGGGCCTGGACGAACCCGCGTGGGGCGCCAGCCCCGTCACGCTCTGGGACGTGTTTGGCGAGCAGGGCCTGCCGGTGCGGGCCACCATTACCGATATGGGGCCACTGCTGCTGTCGCGCATCCTGGAACTGAACGACACGCAGGAAGGGGTTCTGACCCTGGTATTCAAGGTGGCCGACGACGAAGGCCAACTGTTGCTTGACCTGAAAGACCTGCGCGCCATGCTGCAAAACGTGGCGGACCGTTCGGCCGAGCTCAAGACCCGCTACGGCAATGTGTCCTCGGCCAGCGTGGGCGCCATCCAGCGCGGCTTGCTGGCGCTGGAATCGCAGGGCGCCGAAAAGTTCTTCGGCGAACCCATGCTGGACGTGGCCGACCTGATGCGCACCGATGCCCAGGGGCGTGGCATGGTCAACGTGCTGGCCGCCGACAAACTGATGCAGGCGCCGCGGCTGTACGCCATTTTCCTGCTGTGGCTCTTGGCCGACCTGTATGAAAAGCTGCCCGAAGTGGGCGACATGGACCAGCCCAAGCTGGTTTTCTTTTTCGATGAAGCGCACCTGCTGTTCAACGACGCACCGGCCGCGCTGCTGAACAAGATCGAACAGGTGGTGCGCCTGGTGCGGTCCAAGGGCGTGGGCGTTTATTTCGTGACCCAGAATCCGCTGGACATTCCCGACACCGTGTTGGGGCAACTGGGTAACCGCGTTCAGCATGCCTTGCGCGCTTTTACCCCGCGCGACCAGAAGGCCGTCAAGACCGCCGCGCAGACGATGCGCCCGAACCCGGGCCTGGACATCGAAGCGGCCATTACCGAGCTGGGGGTGGGCGAGGCGCTGATTTCCTTGCTGGACGCCAAGGGCCGCCCCATGCCGACGGAACGTGCCTACGTGATGCCGCCGGCCAGCCGCATCGGCCCGGCGACGGACGCCGAGCGCCAGCTGTTGCGCCAGGGCAGCCCGATGGCCGCCAAGTATGAAAAGGCGATCGACCGGGAATCCGCTTACGAAAGCCTGGCTGGTCGCGCCGCCGTGCCTGCAGATTCCCCCAGCGGCAAGCAGGCGGAACCCAAAGACGAGGCGCCCGCCGAATCTTCCGACGGCGGTTTGATGGGCCGCTTGAACGACGTGCTCTTCGGATCGACCGGCCCTCGCGGGGGCAAGCGCGACGGCGTCGTTCAAACCATGGCCAAAAGCACGGCCCGTTCCATTGCGCGTGAATTGACGCGCGGCATTCTGGGATCGCTGCTGGGCTCAAAAACCCGCCGCTGACGCCACCTGTCCACTGGCAGGACGCTACCCTTCGTTTTGTAACGGGGGGTGTTGCGTCGCGCCCGTTTATGCCTATGATTCTGGGCGGTCTATCAAAGGAAACCTTAAGGACAAACGTGGTGGCTAAGAAACACAAGATTGCGGTGATTCCAGGGGACGGTATCGGCAAAGAGGTCGTGCCGGAAGGGCTGAAAGTGCTGGACGCCGTGGCGACGCGCTTCGGCATCGAATTCCAGTGGGATCATTTCGACTGGAGCTGCGACTATTACGCGCAGCACGGCAAGATGATGCCGGACGACTGGAAGGCGCAAATCGGGCAACACGAAGCGATTTTCTTCGGCTCGATCGGCTGGCCCGCCACGGTGCCAGACCACGAGGCGCTGTGGGGCTCGCTGTTCAAGTTCCGTCGCGAATTTGATCAGTACATCAATTTGCGACCGGTTCGCCTGATGCCTGGCGTGCCGTCGCCGCTGGCCGACCGCAAGCCCGGCGACATTGATTTCTTCATCGTCCGTGAAAACACCGAAGGCGAATACTCCAATAGTGGCGGCCGCCTGTTCGAAGGCACCGATCGCGAAGTGGTCATTCAGGAAAGCGTGTTCACGCGCATTGGCGCGGAGCGTGTGCTGAAGTTTGCATTCGAGCTGGCCCAAAAACGCGGCAAGCACCTGACTGCCGCCACCAAGTCCAACGGCATCTCGATTTCGATGCCCTGGTGGGACGAGCGTGTTGCTGAAATGGCCGGGAACTATCCGGACGTGCGCTGGGACAAATACCATATCGATATCTTGTGCGCGCACTTCGTGCAGCATCCGGATTGGTTCGATGTGGTGGTGGCTTCCAATCTTTTCGGCGACATTCTTTCCGATCTGGGGCCGGCGTGCACGGGCACGATTGGCATTGCGCCGTCGGCCAACCTGAACCCCGAACGCAAGTTCCCGTCGCTGTTCGAGCCGGTGCACGGTTCGGCGCCGGATATCTATGGCAAAGGCATCGCCAACCCGATCGGACAGATCTGGAGCGGCGCATTGATGCTTGATTTTCTGGGTTACCCCGAGGCCTCGGCTGCCGTGGTGAAAGCGATTGAAACCGTGTTGGCGGATGGGCCGCGCACGCGGGACATGAAGGGAAGCGCATCGACCGTTGAGGTGGGGGACGCAATAGCGTCGCTGATCGCGGCCGGCTAAGCGCATTTAGCGGGGGTCGGCCGTTCAGGCAAGTTGATGGAACATTCAATGTCTTCTACCGCCACCGCCCACGTGGGCAGTGGGCGGGCCGACCGCTTGGTGCGCAAGCTGTTCCGATTACTGCGTGCGCGCACGCAGCGGCACAACCAGCATTTGTGGCCGTTCGTGCGGATCTGGCGAGACCGCACGGGCGCCATCAGCGGCTTTCGCGCCTTTGGCCGGTCGCTGCCCTTGACCCCGCTGGCCCAAGGCTACGACCGCGCCGATGACACGGTGCATCTGATTCTCAGCGGCCCGTCGGTTGCGCAGATTCCCTACGATCAGTTGGATATTCGCGTGGCGATGGGCGTGAATGGCGCTATCGCGCTCGCGCGCAAGTTCGATCTGCCATTCAAGTACTACTGCATCATCGACCAGAATTTTGTGCGGGAACGCATTGAACTGGTCCGTGAGATCGTTGGCCGCGACCTGACCCTCTACGTGTTTCCGGAAGTGCTGCGCTACATCATGCAAGGCATCCCGCAAGATCAGATCCGCTGCCGCATCTGCATTGTTGAACTGATTTCCGAACGCGCTTATCAGCGCAGTGTGGCGCCGGCGGTGCTCAAGCGGATTGCCGCGGCCACGCCTGAAGTGCAATTGCTGGATGCCAAGCAGGGCCTGGGTTACAGCTTTGACGCGTCGCTGGGCGTGTTTGATGCTGATACGGTGGCTTATGCGGCCTTGCAGGTGTTGATGTCCGGGGGCGCACGGCAGGTGTATGTGCACGGACTGGACCTTACCGTTGCGAACGGGCTGCGGTTTTACGACGAAGGCGACCGGCCTCAGAGCAGCCGCCTGGCGCGAAAATTCACGCATCTGATCGAACCGTCTTTCCGCTTTGCGGCCCAGCAATGGCGGGCGCGCGGCGTGTCGGTGTTCAACCTGTCTCCCGTCAGCGCGTTATCGGCCGACATCATCGAGCGGCTTGATTGGCGGGCCTTCGTGAAAAAGGACGCGCATAGCGCGTCCTGATTCACGCATCAGTGCGCGCCTGCCGCGGCCTCGGCTGCACCACCGCCGCCCGATTTGCCAGAGCGGGGCCGCGCGAACCAGACCAGGCCCGTCAGCATCAGGAAGATGATGGCTGAGGCATAGAACACATCCACCGCCGACATCGTGAACGCTTGCGTGTTGATCAGCCCGTCGACCATGCTTAATGCTTGCTGATGTGACATGCTCAGACCGTTCTGCAGGGCGTTCATGGTGTGGTCAAACGCTTGCTGGCCGGGCTTGGCGGCCTCGGTCAGTTGCGAGTGGTGCAGGGTGGCGCGGTTTTCCCACAGCGTCGTGGCGATCGAGGTGCCGAACGCGCCCGCCGTCAACCGCAGGAAGTTCGACAATCCGGACGCGGCGGGAATGCGCCACGGTTCGATGCTGGACAGGGTGATGGACGTCAGCGGCACGAAGAACGCCGCCATGGCCGCGCCCTGGATGATGGTCGGCAACATGAGCGTGCGCACGTCGGTCTGGGTGTTGAAGCCCGCCCGCATGAAGCACACCAGCGCGAAGATCAGGAACGCCACGGTCACGATCTGGCGCGGGTCGCGCGTGGCCAGCATCTTGCCCACGATGGGGGTCAACAAGATGGCCAGCAAGCCCACCGGTGCTGTCACCAGGCCGGCGTAGGTGGCGGTGTAGCCCATATTGCTTTGCAGCCACAACGGCAGCAGCACCACATTGCCGAAGAACACGCCGTAGGCCACGGCCAGCGTCAGCGCGCCGACGGTGAAGTTGCGTTCCTTGAACAGGCGCAGGTCCACCACGGGATGGGCGTCGGTCAGTTCCCAGATCAAAAAGAACACGAAGGCCACGAAAGCGGTTGCCGCCAGCGCAATGATGGTGGGGCTGGCGAACCAGTCCAGTTCCTTGCCCTTGTCCAACATGATCTGCAAGGCGCCAACCCACACCACCAGCAGCACCAGGCCCAGCTTGTCGATGGGCAGCTTGCGGGTCATGGATTCGCGCTTGCCGTAGATGCGCCAGCTGATCCAGGCGGCCAAGAGGCCCACCGGCACATTGATGTAGAAGATCCAGGGCCAGGTGTAGTTGTCTGAAATCCAGCCGCCCAGCAAGGGCCCAGCCACGGGCGCGACCAGCGTGGTCATGGACCAGACGGCCAGCGCCATGCCCGCCTTGGACTTCGGGAAGCTGGCAAGCATCAACGTTTGCGACAGCGGGATCATCGGGCCGGCCACCGCGCCCTGCAAAACACGAAACGCGATCAGCGCTTCCAGCGATGGTGCAAAGCCGCACAGCCACGAAGCCAGTACGAACAGCAGCGTGGAAATCAGGAACAGGCGCACTTGGCCGAAGCGCTGCGTGAGCCAGCCGGTCAGCGGTACCGTGATGGCATTGGCCACCGCGAACGAAGTGATGACCCAAGTGCCTTGGCTGGTGCTGACGCCCAGGTCACCCGAGATGGTGGGGATGGACACGTTCGCGATCGACGTATCCAGCACGTTCATGAACACCGCCGTGGACAGCGCGATGGACCCGATGATGCGGGCTGCGCCTTCCAGCGGCGGGTGGGTGCCCGGCGGCTGGGCGGGTTCCACGGGGGGCGCGCCAGCGCCCGCGGGCTGGGCGGTCGTGCTCATGATGCGAGGTTGTCCTCGATGATCTTCTTGATCATGGCGTCGACATCATCGTGCGCCGGTTCGAAGGCACGCGTGGACCAGGCCGGCTCGCTGCGCACGGCTTGTGTCAGCGCTTCGCCGTCCTGCGGGCCCACATCCACTTCCACGTCCATCGACAGGCCGACGCGCAGGGGGTGCGACTTCAGGTCTTCGGGGTCAAGCAGGATACGCACGGGCACGCGCTGCACCACCTTGATCCAGTTGCCCGTGGCGTTCTGGGCGGGCAAGAGCGCGAAGGCGCTGCCAGTCCCGGCGTCCAGCCCGGCGACCTTACCGTGGTAAACGACCGAGCTGCCGTACAGGTCGGCCACCATCTTGACCGGTTGGCCGATGCGCATCTTGCGCAGTTGGCCTTCCTTGAAGTTGGCTTCCACCCAGACCTGGTCCAGCGGCACGACCGTCATCAGCGCGTTGCCCGGCGCCACGCGCTGGCCGACCTGCACGCTGCGCCGCGCGATCACACCGCCCACCGGCGCGGGCAGCACGGTACGTGATTGGGCCAACCAGGCGTTGCGCAGGCCAGCGGCGGCCTGAAGCACGTCGGGGTGGTTGGCAACGGTGGTGCCCTGCGTCAGCGCCTGGTTGGTCACCAGTTTGGCTTGCGACGCGGCCAAGGCGGCGCGGGCTTGGGCCAGGCCGGATTGTGCCGACTTCAGCGCGGCTTCCGCGTGCAGGATCTCTTCACCGCTGACACCACCGGACTTGGCCAGTTGTTGACGGCGGCTGACGTCGCTTTGCGCGCGGGTCAGTTCGGCCTGCGCGCGCAGAATGTCGGCACGGCGCAGATCCACATCAGCGGCCAGCGCATCGTTCTGAACGTAATAGGTGCGGACCTGGCGCACCATCTGGGCCAGCCTGGCCTGCGCTTGTTGCAGCGCCACGTCGGTGTCCGCGGGGTCCAGGCGCACCAGCGGCTGGCCAGCCGCGACGGTCTCGGTATCGTCGGCTTCGATGGCCACGACGGTGCCGGGCACCTGCGGCGTAATTTGCACCAGGTTGCCGTGTACGTAGGCGTCGTCGGTGCTTTCGAAATGGGCGCCGAATAGCGCCCACCAGATGCCGTAGGCGATGGCGATGAGAATGAAGACGCCGGTCGCGAGCAGCAAAAGGCGTTTGCGGGCGGGGTTGGCGGTGGGGGTGGCAGCGTTCATGACGTCTGAATCCGGGGATCGTTCAATGAATGGGGGTCGGTGCGGCGGCGGACTGCGCGGTTTGCGCGGTGTCCGTCTGTGGCGGCGGCGTGTAGCCGCCGCCCAGCGCGTTGGCAAGGTTGGCATCAAGCTGATAGGCGCGGATACGCAAATCGGTATCCAGGCGGGCCTGGGTCAACACGCCGGTTTGCGCGATAAGCACGGTGATGTAGTTGCCCAGACCGGCCTTGTAGCGGTTTACGGCCAGCTCGTAGGCGGCTTCGATGGCGGTGCGGGCCTGGCGCTGTTGGGCGCGCTCCTGCTCCAGCAGGCGCAGGCCGTCCAGCGCGTCGGCCACCTGATGCACGGCGTCCAGCACGGTCTGGTTGTAGTCCGACACGGCCAGATCGGCGTCGGCGCGGCGCCCGGCCAGGTTGGCATTCAGTTCGCCGCCATGGAAGATGGGCAACGTGACGGCCGGCCCAAAGCCCGCCGTGCGGGCCGCGGCACCCAGCAGGTTGCCCGTGCCCAATGCCTGGAAGCCGGCAAACGCGGTCAGGTTGACGTTGGGGTAGAACTCCGCTTTGGCGGTGTCGATGGCGCTGCGCGCGGCTTCGGCGCGCCAGCGCGAGGCCACGACGTCGGGGCGATGGCCCAGCAGATCCAGCGGAATGGCCGTGGGCACAACGCCCGCGGGCGCGGTCAGGTCCACGGCCACCAGCGACTGGCCGCGTTGCGGGCCGGCGCCTGCCAGCGCCGCGACCTGATTGCGCAACTGCGCCAGCGTCGTTTCCGCCTGCGTCAGTTCCACCTGGCCGGCAGCCAGCGACGATTCCGCCTGCTTCACTTCCACCTGCGTATCCAGGCCGGCGCTGTAACGGCCTTGCGTCAAGGACAAGACATCGGCGCGTTGCGCGATCACCCGCTTGAGCACATCGCGCTGCGCGAAGGCGTTCTGCAGATTCAGGTAGGCGCGTACGGTGGCGCTGGCCAGCATGTTGCGCGCGGCTTGCGCGTCGGCGGTGGCGGCCTCGCGTTCCGACACGGCCGATTTCAGGCGCGAACGGTTCTTGCCCCAGAAGTCCAGCTCATAGCTGAAGTCCAGCGCCAGCCGGTTATCGCTGACGACGCTGCCGCCCAGCGGGGCCGGGTAGATGTAGTCGGACGACAAATGTTCGCGGGTCAGTGAGTAATCGGCGTCCACGCGGGGCAGAAGCGGGGCGCGGGCTGTGCTGACGGCGGCATTGGCCTTGGCCAGGCGCGCTTGCGCCGCGCTCATCGACGGGTTGTTGGCCAGCGCTTCGTCCATCAGGGCGTTGAGCTGCGGGTCGCCGTAGCGTTGCCACCACTGCGTGTTGGGCCAGGCGGTGTCGTGGCCGGTCAAGCCCAACTTGGCCGCATCCAGCGCTACAACGGGTTCGGGCCCGGGTTCCATCAGTGCGCAACCGCTCAGGGCAAGCACCAATACGGTATAAAGAAGGCGTTTCATCCTGACTGTTTGCTGAAAGTAATTGATTGATCTGTATTTGCCTAGGCAAATATTATGCCAAATAAAACCCCAGGCGCATGGGGCGTAGCTAAAACGGGGGCAGCGTCGTCAGCGCTCGGGCGCCGTGCCCGATGCCGAGCCGTTGGCGATCATGCGGCGCAGGAAGTGCATGAGCTGGGTGACTTCGTCGGCGGAAAATCCCCGCAGATGGTGATTCAGCGCCCGGGCGATGGTAGGAGGAATTTCGCGGGCCTTGGCTTCGCCCAATTCGGTCAGTTCGATCTTCACGACGCGGCGGTCTTCTTGGCTGCGACTGCGGCGCAGCAGCCCTTTGGCCTCAAGACGGTCAAGCGCGCGAGTCATGGCGCCGGTGTCCATGTCATTCAGGCGGGCAAGTTCAGCGGGGGTGTCGGCGCGGCCAAGAAAGACCATGGCCAGCGGGCGCCATTGCATGGCGGTAAGGTCCAACGGCGCCATCTCCTGATCCAGCATTCGGGTCAGGGAGTGATAGACCAGCTTGACGAGATAGCCCGCGTTCTCTTCCCCCATGCAACGGTGGTCGTTGCGGTAGTGGATAGGGTTGTCGGCGGCGGGCGGGGGGGTTTCGGCATTCATGGGCGGAATTTTACTGCCTAGTCAGTTATTGTCAAGGCTGTGATTTTGCCACCGCTTCTACATCGACCGCGCCTTTGCGCAGGCCCGACCAGACAATCGCCGCGACGATCAGGGCGGCGCCGGCAATCATGCGGGGCGTCGGTTCCTGGCTGAACAGCACCCATGCGAAGGCGATGGCGTACACCGGTTCCAGGGCAATCACCAAGCCTGCGCTGCGGGCGTTCAGACGGGTCAGGCTGGACACGAACAGGTAGTGCGACAGGCCCGTGCAGAAGATGCCCAGCAAGGCCAGCCAGAACCAGTCCAGCGCGGGCAGGGCGGGCAACTGGCCAACGGCGAACGGCACCATCACCAGCGCCACCACCACGTTTTGCCAGCACGCCACCTGCATCGGGTCCATGCCGGAGGCTGAACGCCGGTTGCTCAACGCCAGCAGGGCGAAGGTCAGCCCGGACAGCAGGCCCCACGCCAGGCCAATGGTGCCCTGGTCAGCCAGATCGAAAGACGGCGTCACCAGGATGAGGCCAGCGGTGACCAGACCCAGCAACATCCATTCGGCGGCGCGAATGCGCTCTCGGAAGAGCAGGCCTTCGAACAGCGTGATGAATGCGGGGAAGCTGGCGAAACCCAGCGTGGCGATGGCGATGCCGCCCACCTTGACCGATATGAAGAACGTGACCCAGTGCGCCGCCAGCAAGGCGCCGGCAAGCACCAGCACGAATAGCTGGGCGGGCGTCAGCACGCCCAACAGCGGCTTGCGGCGCATGCGGGCAAAAATGCCCAGCGAGATCACCGCGAAAACGGCCCGGCCCAGCGTGATGACGGCGGCGCTGGCTTGTATCAACTCCCCGAAAACGCCGGTCAGGCCGAACAGCACGGCCGCAATATGGATGTAGGTCAGAGCGCGATGTCGGGTCATGCCGGAGGGTGTCGATGCCAAAAAGCGATGTTTAAGCGTGCAAAGAGCGTTGCACTGAATCTAAAATCATCGCATGAATCGTATCGCCAAGCTTTTGCCATCCTCTCTTCCGTCCGGCCGCGCGGCCGGAATCCTGATGGCAATGCTGGGCGCGGTGCTGTTTTCGGCCAAGGCGATTGTGGTCAAGTTCACCTACCGATATGGCATCGACGCGGTCACGCTGATCGCCTTTCGCATGCTGTTTGCGATGCCCTTCTTCGCGGCGGTGGCCTGGCATCAGTCACGCCGCGCCGCGCGCGGCGAGATCGTGACGATGACCGCCAAAGAGCGCGTCCAGGTCATCGTGCTGGGACTGCTGGGTTACTACCTGTCCAGCTTCCTGGACTTCCTGGGCCTGCGCTACATCACCGCAAGCCTGGAACGGTTGATTCTGTTCCTGTCGCCATCCCTTGTCGTGCTGCTGTCCGCGTTCTGGTTCAAGCGCCCCATCGAACGCCGGCAATGGCTGGCCATGGTGCTGTCGTATGCCGGTGTGGTGCTGGTGTTTGCCCACGACCTGTCCTTTGGTGGCGGGAGCGAGGTGCTGTTAGGGTCTTTGTTCGTTTTTGGCTCGGCGGCAAGCTATTCTGTTTACCTGATTTGTTCCGGCGAACTGATCAAGCGGGTCGGCCCGACGCGGTTGGTAGCCTACGCCATGCTGGTTTCATGCGTGGCCTGCATCATCCAGTTTTTCTTGATCCACCCGCCGTCAATGCTGCTTCAGCCGGCGGGTGTGTACGGGTATTCGGTGATCCACGCCACGTTGAACACCGTGGTGCCGGTCTTCATGCTGATGTGGGCGGTGTCGCTGATTGGTGCGCCCACGGCATCATTGCTGGGCATGGTGGGGCCGGTGTCCGTGCTGTTTCTGGCGTCGTGGTTCCTGAACGAGCCCATTACCTTGTGGCAGTTGGCGGGAACCGCGCTGGTGTTGACCGGTGTGTTCGCCTTGATGGGCGGCGGCGCCGGCAGGCCGGTATCCGACGCAAAGCGCGCAGCCGATTCGCCGTCGCGTTAAAGCCTGGTTTTCCCGATTTATTCGCATCATTTCCATTGAAAGGAGGCCAGCATGGCCAGCAATCTCGTCAAGGCAATTCGTATCGAGCAGCACGGTGGTCCCGAAGTCCTGAAGCTGGTTGACGTGGAAGTTCCGCCGCCCGCCGCCAATGAAGTCACGATTGAGCAGCACGCCGCTGGCCTGAATTTCATCGATATCTATTTCCGCACGGGCTTGTACCCGCATCCGCTGCCGCACGGCCTGGGTTTCGAAGCCGCGGGCGTGGTCACGGCCGTGGGCGCCGACGTCAAGCACCTGAAAAAGGGCGACCGTGTCGCCTATGGCCAAAGCCCCATCGGCGCCTACGCCAAGGCGCGCAACGTGCCGGCCAATCAAGTGGTCACCGTGCCCAAGGGCATTGGTTTTGACGAGGCCGCCGCGCTGATGCTCAAGGGCCTGACGGTGCAGTACCTGTTCCGCCAGACCTATCGCCTGCAAGGCGGTGAGACCATTCTGTTCCATGCGGCCGCGGGCGGCGTGGGCCTGATCGCGTGCCAATGGGCCAAGGCGCTTGGCGTGAAGCTGATCGGCACCGTGTCCAGCCCGGAAAAGGCCGAACTGGCGCGCGCCAACGGCGCTTGGGAAACCATCGATTACTCGCGCGAAAACGTGGTTGAGCGCGTGCTGGAACTGACCAAGGGCAAGAAAGTGCCGGTGGTCTACGACGGCGTGGGCAAGGACACCTGGGAAACCTCGCTGGACTGCATTGAGCCGCGCGGCCTGATGGTCAGCTTTGGCAATGCGTCCGGCCCCGTGGCCGGCGTCAACCTGGCCGTGCTGAACCAGAAGGGCAGCCTGTACGTCACGCGCCCGTCGCTGGGCGTGCATGTGAACACCCTGGAAAAGCTGCAAGCCGCCTCCAAGGAAGTCTTTGACCTGGTCCTGAAGAAGAAGATCAAGGTCCGCATCGACCAGCGCTACAGCCTGGAACAGGTCGGCGAAGCGCAGACCGCGCTGGCATCGCGCAAGACCACCGGCGCCACGGTGTTGATGCTGGACTGATCCACCGCATCTGGCGCGCAGCTCCAAGCGAGCGCGCGACGGGCCGGGCAGGACGCGCAATGCGTGGTCTGCCCGGCCTTTTCATTGGCATGTCCCCGTGCGCAGAATGACAAATCCCCATGCACGGCCCGACAAGCCAGCGATAAAGCCCGTTGCTATTCTGGCTCCACACTTTTCGTGGGAGCTTTCAGATGTCTTCAGCAAGCGCAGGTGCCACGGTCGACCGTCCGGAACTGGCCGCCATCCGGGAATTCATGCTGATAGACGGCAAGCCGGTGCACGAAGGGCAGGGCCAGCCTATCCCGGTGTACGACCCGGCCACGGGCCGCGTCATTGCCCATCAACCCGATGCGGGCCCCGCCCAGGTGGACTTGGCCGTGCAGGCCGCGCGGCGCGCTTTTGAGTCCGGGCCGTGGCGCGACACGCTGCCCGCCGGCCGTGAACGCCTGCTGCTCAAGCTGGCTGACTTGCTGGAACAGCACGGCACCGAACTGGCCCGGTTGGAAACTCTGAACAACGGCAAACTGCTGGGTATTGCGCAGGGCCTGGAAGTGGGAGCGGGCGCGCAATGGCTGCGCTACATGGCCGGGTGGGCCACGAAGATCACGGGCGATACCTTGTCGCTGTCGATTCCTTTCCCGCCTGGCGTCCAATACAGCGCCTATACGCTAGCGCAACCCGTGGGCGTGGTGGGCGCCATCATCCCGTGGAACTTCCCGTTGCTGATGGCGGTGTGGAAGATCGCACCCGCGCTGGCAGCCGGCTGCACGGTGGTGCTCAAGCCCGCCGAGGAAACCCCCTTGACTGCCTTGCGGCTGGCCGAACTCGTGCTTGAAGCAGGCTTTCCGCCCGGCGTCGTCAACGTCATCACCGGGCGTGGCGAAACGGCCGGCGCCGCGCTGGTGGCGCATCCGGGCATCGACAAGATCGCCTTCACCGGCTCTACCGAAGTGGGCAAGCTGATCGGGCGGGCCGCCATGGACGACATGAAGCGGGTGTCGCTGGAACTGGGCGGCAAGTCTCCCGTTATCGTGCTGGACGACTGCGACGTCGACCGCGCCGTGCAAGGCGCCGCCGCGGCCATTTTCTTCAACCAGGGGCAGGTGTGCACGGCGGGCTCGCGTCTGTATGTGCAACGCGGCCTTTACGACAAAGTCGTGCAGGGCTTGGCCGACGTGGCCGCCGGCATGAGCTTGGGGTCCGGTTTCGACCCGGCCACGCAGATCGGCCCGCTGATCTCGGCGCGGCATCAGCAGCGCGTCATGGACTATATCGGCATCGGCCGTGCCGAAGGGGGGCGCGTGTTGACGGGGGGCGTGGCCGGCGACGGCGAAGGCTACTTCGTGCGGCCCACGGTGTTTGCGGATGTGCCGCAACAAGCCCGCATCGCGCAGGAAGAAATTTTCGGACCCGTCGTCGTCGCGCAGCCCTTCGACGGCCTGGACGATGCCGTGCGTCTGGCCAACGACAGCGCCTTCGGCCTGGGCGCCAGCATCTGGAGCAACGACCTGACTCGCGTTCAACGCCTGATCCCGCGCATTGACGCGGGCACCGTCTGGGTCAACACCCACAACATGCTGGACCCCAACATGCCGTTTGGCGGCTTCAAGCAATCTGGCGTCGGCCGCGAACATGGTCGGGCCGTGCTTGAGATGTATCTAGAGAAGAAGTCTGTTTGCATCGCGTATTAGCACGGCGGGCAGCGCTGACCAAGCCGGGGCATACCGGCGGCGGCGCGTTCGCGACAACCAAGGGGAAGTGGATGGCAGGCAAGACATACGGCCGCGCCCGGGTGGGCGCAGCGCTGGCGCTGGCAGGGGCGGGTGCATTACAGCCGGCTTGGGCGGGTGACCCCAGCGCGCGCGACTGGATCCCGGCGCCGGTGGGCACCAATATCGTGGCGGGCTATCTGGCCGGCCTGCGCTCGTCCGGGTTGTACTCGGAGGGCAAGCGGGTCGGCGATGCGTCGGTAGACGTGAACGCGCTGGTCTATCGCCAGATGCACTACCGTGATTTCTACGGCAAGACGGTGCAACTGGAATTCATCGTGCCCATGTACCGCACGTCGCTGGACCTGCCGGGCGTGCCTGGCGATCATCAAACCGGCATTGGCGATGTGACGCTGGGCTCGGCAATCTGGCTCTACAACAACGAGCAGACCAAGACCTGGTTCGCCTGGGAGCCCTTCATCGTGGCGCCGGTGGGCCGCTACGACGGTTCGCGGCCCGATGTGTCGCCCGGCAAGAATCGATGGTCAACCATCCAGGACTTTTCATTCGTCAAAGGGGTGGGCGAATCCACCTATCTGGAAGCGATCGCCGAAGTGGAAATCTACGGCCGCAACACCGACTGGTACGGCCAGACCTTGAAGAAAGACCCGTCGTTCCGCTTCTTCGCGCTGGCCTCGACCAATCTCACCCCGGACACCTATACGGGCATCCGCTACCGCTACGAGACGGGCGGGCGCGAAACCGCATCCGGGGAAACGGTGGCAACCCGGGCCCGCAATCACCAGGTGGCGCTTGAACTCACGCACCAGATCAACGACGCCAACCAGATTCAAATGCAGTACATCCACGACCTGAAGGTCGAGAATGGGCCGCGCATGCGTGGCGTGCAACTGCGCTACGTCTACGCGTTCTAGGGAATCGGATCACATGACACCAGGAGAATATCGATGATTGCGCGTCGAGCCAGATCACGAGCGTTGCGGGCGGGCCGCTGGGCGCTGTGCGCCGCCTTGGCCAGCGCCTCGGGCCTAGCCTGGGCGGACTTGCCCATAGAGGAACTCAAGGGTGGCACCCGCTTGCCCCCGGCCACGGCGCACCGGCTGTACGTCATGGACGCGGCCTTCAACCACCTGGTCGACAGCCGGGTCAACATCTATGACGGCGATACCGGCAAATTCCTGGGGCTGGTGCCGACGTCGTTCAACGGCCACATGACGGTGTCGTCCGACGGCCGCGACATCTATGTCATGACGACCTATTACGAGCGGCTCAATCGCGGCAAGCGCACCGACGTCATCGAAGCCTGGGACGCCGAAACCTTGACGCCCAAGTACGAGGTGCCCATTCCGCAAAAGCGCGCGCAAGCGCTGAATTACCGCAACTACCTGCGCCAAAGCACCGACGGTGAATTGTTGTTCGTGCAGAACGCCACGCCCGCTACCTCGGTCACCGTGGTGGACGTGAAGACCCGCCAGTTCGCCGACGAGATCACGGCCGCGGCCGGGTGCTGGAGCGTCATTCCGCTGCCTTCGCGCCCGCGCAGTTTCACCACGATATGCGGCGATGGCGCGCTGCTGACCATCGACCTGGACGCGGCCGGCAAGCCCGCCGCCCAGCACCGCAGCCAGCCGATGTTCGACCTGGAAAAAGACCCCATCTTCACGCACACCGAGAACCTGGGCGACACCTTCTATTTCGTGTCCTACAACGGCAGCGTTTACACCGCCGACTTCAGCGGCAAGGAAGTCAGTTTCGGCAAGCCATGGTCGCTGCTGGACGCCTCCGGCAAGGACCAGGGCTGGCGGCCGGGCGGCTACAACCTGCTGGCCGTCAACCGCGCGCTGAAGCGGCTGTACGTGGGCATGCATCCGAACGGCGCGGAAGGCACGCATAAAACACCCGCCGCCGAGATCTGGGTCTATGACCTGGAATCGCGCAAGCGCGTGGCGCGCGTACCGGGCAAAGGCGCGCTGTCGATGTCGGTATCGCAGGACGACAAGCCGCGCCTGTTCACCATTGACGGCGGCAACGTCAGCGTCTTTGACGCCGCGCCGGCCGCACCGGTATTCAAGACCACCATCCAGGCAGCAGGCGAAACCGCGCTGCAGGTCGAGCCGCAGCCATTCAAGGGGGCGCCATGAACGACCCCGTTTTGTTCTATGGCGCGAGCGCCGCGCTGGCCTGCGTGCTGCTGTTGGGCGCGCTGGAAAAAATGAAGGATATGACGGCGTTCTCGGCTGCGGTGTCGGCCTACGACATCCTGCCGTCAAGCTGGGGCGGCATGTTCGCGCGCGGCTACGTGCTGGCTGAGTTGGCGGCGGGTGTGTTGCTGCTGATACCCGGGCAGCAAGCCGCGGGCGCTCTGTTGGCGTTGGGGGTGCTGGCCGTGGCGACGTCGGCGCTTGCATACAACCTGGCGCGCGGGCATCGCGATATTGATTGCGGTTGCGGCGGGCCGGCTTCGCGCGCAGCGGGCGGCGCGCAAGTGGGCTTGTCCTGGTGGCTGGTGCTGCGCAACGGCGTCCTGGCGCTATGGGCAATGCCAGCCCTTGCGTCCCTGGCGGGGCAAGCGCGCAGCCTGCAATGGGCGGACGCCGCCGCCGTGTTCGGCCTGGCAATGACCGCCGTGGGCCTGTACTTCACCGCCAATCACTTGTTGGCCTCGCATCTCAAGCTGCGGAATCTTTGAAGGAGTTTCATATGGATGCCTTGATCATTTCCAATTTCCTGCTGTGGGGCGTGGTGCTGTGCCTGGTGCTGGTCATCCTGGCGCTGTCCCGGCAGATCGGCGTGTTGTACGAGCGGGTGGCGCCGATGGGCGCGTTGACCATGGACAAGGGCCCCGCCGTGGGCGAGGCCGCGCCGCGTTTCGCCTTGCCCGACCTGCTTGGGCGCCGCATCACGATCGGTGAACGTGGCCAGCACAGTCAGTTGCTGTTTTTCCTGTCGCCAACCTGCCCGGTGTGCAAAAAGCTGCTGCCTATCTTGAAGTCGGTCGCCAATACCGAAAGCGCGTGGTTGCGCATCGTGTTGGCCAGTGACGGCGAGATGCCCGATCATCTGGCGTTCTATAAGCAGGCCGGTTTGGAGCGCTTTCCGTACTTGTTGTCCACCGAGCTGGGCATGAAGTTCCAGATCAGCAAGCTGCCCTATGCGGTGCTGCTGGACGAAACGGGCACCTTGCGCGCCAAGGGCCTGATCAATTCCCGCGAGCAGTTGGAAAGCCTGTTCACGGCCAAGGAACTGGGCGTGGCGTCGGTGCAGGACTTTCTGGCCGCGGGCACGCTGGACGAGACCCGGATTTCCCGCAAGGAGAGTGGCAATGCACTGGCTGGATAAACTTGGAGAGCGCGCCACGCGCTCGGTTGCGCACGCCACGTCGCGGCGCAGCGTGCTGAACCGCATCGGCAAACTGTTGGTCGGCACGGCCTTCCTGGTGCCGGTGCTGCCGGTGGCGCGGTCGGCGCCCGCGGCCGGCAAGAAGCCGCAAATGGACGACACGGCGTGCGACTACTGGCGCTACTGCGCGGTGGACGGCTTTTTGTGTTCGTGCTGCGGCGGCAGCATGACGTCGTGCCCGCCCGGCACTTCGCCATCGGCCGTATCGTGGGTGGGCACATGCCACAACCCCTTGGACGGCAAGGACTATCTCATCAGCTACAACGACTGCTGCGGCAAAACGGCGTGCGGCAAGTGCATGTGCGCGGCGGCCGAACGTGAACGTCCGGGCTATCAGATGTTCCTGCACAACGACGTGAACTGGTGCATGTCCAATGAATCGTCGATCTTCCACTGCACCACATCGGTGATCGTGGGCTTGGCCAAACCCCAGGCGAAGGCGCCGGCCAAGCCATGAGGCCAGGTGGCAAACGGCGAATGACGGGACGTCGGCGGCCCTGGGCCGCCGGGGTCGCGGGGGTTGCAGTCCTGCTGCTGGTTGCGGGGCAGGCGGTAGCAGCGGACGATGCGTCCACGACCGCCCGCTTGCGGCAGGCCGTGCGCGCTGACTACGTCCTGCAATGCGCAGGATGCCATCGAGTGGACGGGCGGGGCAGCAACCCGCATGGCATTCCGGATTTTCGCCAGTCCGTGGGCGCGTTCGTGCACTTGCCCGAGGGCCGCGAATACCTGATCCGCGTGCCGGGCGCCGCCCATTCGCAGCTCAGCAATGCCGAGCTGGCGGCCGTGCTGAACTGGGTGCTGACGGAGTTCAGCGCCGCGCAATTGCCGGCCGATTTTGCGCCCTATACCGAAGCCGAAGTGGCCGTGGCGCGCCCGCGGCGGTACGACGATGTGGTGCCGGTGCGCCATGATCTGGCCAACAAACTGTCGTCCATGGGCTTCAGCTTGTCTGCATATTCTTACGGCAGCGACAGAAAACCCTAGCCCGGCAAGAACTTAGGGGTTGTCACGGATATTCCCTGCCCAAGCGCGGTGCTAGAAAGAGGCAGCATTCCATTCAACGCTGTAGCTGTGCCGCAGGGCTTGCCGTTCAAGGCACAAAAGGCACGCCGTTTCGAGACGCCGGAGTCGCCATGTCATCATCGCTTTTGCACAGTCCGCCCAGGCATTTCCTGGACTGCGCCAGTTGGCAGGAAAGCATCAGCAGCACCTTTGTGCCCTTGGAAGTGTCGGCGGTGTTTCCGTCGCGCTTCCGCAATAGCGTGGCGGTGGACGCTTTGGGCTGGATGCACGTCAGCGAACTGCGCAGCAGCGCGCAGCGCGTGCGGCGCAGCAAGCTGCTGGCGGGGCGGTCCGAAGAAGCTGGCTACAAGGTCACGCTGCAACTGGCTGGCCGAAGCGAAATTCGCCAATCCAACCGCACGGCCTTGCTGATGCCGGGCGAATGGAGCATCTACGACACCACACGCCCCTATGAAGTCGATGTAGATGACGGCGCGCATTTTCTGGTGATGCAGGTGCCGGGCAAGCATGCCGAAACCTGGCAACCGCATATGCAAAACGCCGTGGCGCGCAGCTTCAGTGCGCGGCAGGGTTGTGGCCGCATGGCCATGGACCTGTTGCGCGTGGCCTTGGGCGAGCATGCCCATTTGTCGGAAAGCGCCGCGCGCGACGCGGCCAATGCCGTGCTGCAGATGATGGGGCTGGATATCAGCGAACGGGCGGGAGGCATGGCCGAACAGGATCAGGCCGGTTTGAAGCATGCGCAGTTGCGCCGCGTACAGCAGCATATTCTTGAAAACCTGCATGATCCGGCCCTGTCGCCGGCGTCCGCGGCGGCGGCATTCCGGATGTCGCGTCGCTACCTGTACAACCTGTTCGCGCTGGCCTCCACCACGCCCGCTGACTTCATTCTTGGCGCCCGGCTGGAACGCTGTCGCGACGTGTTGCGCGATACGACGCAGGCGGCGCGGCAAATTGGTGATATTGCCTACCGCTATGGGTTTTCAGACGCGGCGCGATTCAGTCATGCATTTCGCAAGCGCTTCGGGGCATCGCCATCCGAATACCGGCGCCAGGAGCGCTAGGGCTCCTGGCGCCGGTCCCGCCTGAAAAGGACGCAAATGCAGCGCTGTGATCAGAGCTGCTCTTCGTTGATCAGGTCTTCCTTGCCGTAGAACTTCACACCGATGTGGATGCGGTCGCGGCCTTGCGCGCGGCGGTGGCGGTTCGTGTCGCGCAGCGAATAGACGCAGCCGCAATATTCCTGCTGGTAGAAGTTTTCGCGCTTGCTGATTTCGATCATGCGGGCCGAACCGCCGCCTTTGCGCCAGTTGTAGGTCCAGTAGATCAGGTCATCGTAGCGGGCCGCCGCGCGTTCGCCGCAGCCGTTGATCTGGTTCATGTCTTTCCAGCGCGAGATGCCGAGCGAGCTGGTGATGGTGTCAAAACCGTGTTCGTGCGCGTACAGCGCGGTGCGCTCAAAGCGCATGTCAAAGCAGGCGGTGCAGCGCTCGCCGCGTTCGGGGGCGTCTTCCATGCCCTTGACGCGGTCGAACCAGTTGTCCATGTCGTAGTCGGCGTCGATGAACTCGATGCCGTGCTGTTCGGCGAAGCGGATGTTTTCCTGCTTGCGGATCTCGTACTCTTTGACCGGATGAATGTTCGGGTTGTAGAAGTAGATCGCGTAGTCGATGCCGGAAGCCGTCATGGCTTCCATGACCTCGCCGGAACAGGGCGCGCAGCACGAGTGCATCAGCACCTTGCGGCGGCCGGCGGGAAGGTCAAGCTTGGGGCGGACGAGTTCGGACATGGCTGGCGTGCGGCAAAAAAGGCGGAAAACTCCTTATTTTACCGCGAGTTGGGGGCGCCGGGCCGGGCCTTGGCGCTGCCTCTTGGTTCTTTCCTAGCTCTTTTCCGTAGCGCCGCTACCGAGCACCGCTTCCCAGAGTTCACGCACGGCCGCGCGTTCGGCCACTAGTTGTTCCGGCCCCACCCGCGCCTTTTCCACGCCCTGCATGCGCATTTCGTGCTGCACGCGGCGCAAGCTGCGGTAGGCGTCGGCGGCGCGTGCGGCCAGTTCGGGCGCAATCAAGCCGGCTTCGCCCGCCAGCCGCAGCAAGGTGATGTTGCCCAGGTTTTTCACGAACACGGGGTGCGTGGCCGCATAGCAAAGCACCAGGTACTGCGTCACGAATTCCACATCGACCATGCCGCCACGGTCATGCTTCAGATCGAACTGCTGGCTGGTGTTGGGATGGCCGGCGTTGATCTTTTCGCGCATGGCCAGCACTTCGTCCCGCAACGCGGCGGGGTCACGGGGCTGCACCAGAATCGCTTCGCGGATCTGCTCGAAGCGGGCGCCCACCTGGGCATCGCCCGCGGCGTGGCGGGCGCGCGTCAGCGCCTGGTGTTCCCAGGCCCAGGCGTGCTTGTGCTGATACTGCTCGAAGGCCTCGACCGAAACGGCCAGCAGGCCGGCGTCGCCGTCCGGTCGCAGGCGCAGATCCACTTCGTACAGCCGGCCCGACGAAGTCATGGTGGACAGCCAGGACGTCATGCGGCGGCCGAGCTTGGCGTAGACCTCGGCGGCATCTTCACGCGGATCGTCAAACAGGAACACCAGATCCAGGTCGGACGCATAGCCCAGTTCCTTGCCGCCCAGCTTGCCGTAGGCGATGACGGCAAAGCGCGGCGGGGCGCCTTCCACCTTGTTCACCAGCGGCCAGGCGCGGTGAATGGTTTCGGTCAGCAGCAGGTCGGCAAGCGCCGACAACTGGTCGGCCAGCTTCTCCACCGTGAGCTCGCCTTCCAGATCCTGCGCCAGCAGTTGGAAGCTGGCCTGCCGCTGCACGTCGCGCATCAGGTTCATCTGCCGCTCGACGTCGGGGGCGCCATCGGGCAGGCGGCAAGCATCCAGGTCGGCGCTGAGTTGGCGCGCGATCTGGGCAAAGTCCAGCGGTTCGAACAGCGTGCGCCAGTCGATCAGGCTGTCCAGCAGCAGCGGATGCTGCGTCAGGTACTGCGCGGCCCAGGGGCTGGCGGCCACCATCCGCGCCACGCGCGCCAGCGTGTCGGGGTATTCGGCCAGCAGCGCCAGATAGGCGCTGCGCTGGACAATTTTCTCGATCAGGTCAAACAGGCGCACTGCCGCATTCAGCGGCGCCGAGGTCTGGCGAGCCGCGCGCAAGGCGGCCGGCAGCAGGGCTTCCATGCGGCGGCGGCTGCTCTCGGGCAGGCTGCGTACCCGATGGCTGCCCAGCAGCGTTTCGGTACGCCGCAGCAAATCCTGGGCTTCGTCGCCAAAGGCCTGCCGGATCTGTTCGGCAAGCTCGCACTCGCTGCCTGATTCGTCGGTGTCGTTGGCGCCGTCGGTGGACGTGCCGGTGTCTTCCGCGTCGCCCATGCCGACCATGCGGAAGACGTTGCGGAAGGTCTGCGACACGAATTTGCGGTGCGCGGCCAGCGTGCTTTCAAAGTCGTCCGGGCTCATGCCCAGCGCGGCGGCCAGTGCGGCGCGCTGCGCGGGGTCGCCCGGCAGCAGGTGGGTTTGCTCGTCTTCGCGATACTGCAAGGCATGTTCGGTGCGGCGCAGGTAGCGGTAGGCCTCTTCAAGACGCCGCGCGTCTTCCTCGGGCACCAGGCCCGCCAGGCGCTCGGCATGCAGGGCTTCCAGCAGGCCGCGCTTTTGCAGGGCGGGCATGCGGCCACCGCGGATCAATTGGGCAAGCTGCACCACGAATTCGATTTCGCGGATGCCGCCGTCGCCCAGCTTGATGTTGTTGGCGCTATCGATGCCGTTGCGCGCCATGGCGCGGCGCTGCCAGTCCTGACGGATGCGTTCACGCAGCGCGCGCAAAGCGGCCAGCGCATCGAAGTCGAAGTATTTTCGATAGACGAACGGCACGCGCAGGCTTTCCAGTTGGCGAGCCTGCGCGGCGCTGTCGCTGCCTTCAAACGCCTGCGCGGGCATCAGGCGGGCCTTCAGCCAGGCATAGCGTTCCCATTCGCGCCCCTGGCCGATCAGGTAGTGCTCAAGCGCGTCCAGGCTCCAGGCGAGCGGGCCCGCGTCGCCGTCGGGGCGCAGTCGCAGGTCGGTGCGGAATACCTGGCCATTGGCGTCCACTTCCGAAATCACCGGCATCATGCGCCGCGTCAGCCGGCCGTAGAACTCGTGATGGCTGATGCGGCGCGGGCCGTCCGTTTCGCCTTCTTCGCCATACAGCATGATGAGGTCGATGTCGGAAGACACGTTCAGCTCGCAGCCGCCCAGCTTGCCCATGCCGACGATCAGCATTTCCTGCGGCTTGCCGGTGGCGGGGTCGCGCGGCACGCCGTGCACCGCGGCCAGCTCGGCGGCCACGCTGCGGTAGGCTTGCGCCACCGCGATGTCGGCCAGCGTGGTCATTGCGCCCACCACTTCTTCAAGGTCGGCCTGGCCGGACAGGTCGCGCACGATCAGTACGCTGAACACGCGTTCGCGCAATTTGCGCAACACCATCCGGCAGGTGTCCAGCGGCAGGGTGGACGGCGCGTCGGGCCCGGCCAGTTCAGATTGCCATTGGGCCATCCTGGCGGCGGTGACGGGCTGTTGCACGGCATCCGCCAGCCACGCGGCCAGGTCGGGATGGGCGTCCAGGCGGCGGCGCAAGTGGCCGGACCAGGCAAGAGCGGGGGCAAGCAAAGAGGGCGTGGACATGGTGTTGGGACGGCAGACGGATGAGCGCGTTTCAGGTATAAGTGGGGACGATACCGCAAGACATATTCTCCTGCCCACCGATCCGTGTCTGTTTCAAAAAAAGCCCCCACGCCGCGCGCGCGACGCGTGATCCGCTGCCTATTCTGGGCCGTGTTGATCGTTTATTGCGTGGCGGCTGCGGGGTTTTTGGGCGTGCGCTACTGGGTGCTGCCTCGCGTGGGTGAATGGCGCCCTCAAATTGAAGCGTACGCCAGCGAGGCCTTGGGCGCTCGCGTCACCATCGGCGGCATCCAGGCCAACTGGCAAGGCCTGAATCCACGCTTGGATCTCACCGCTGTGCAGGTCGTCGACCACGACGACGCAACGCCCGTGCTGTCCCTGCCTTCCGTTTCCGCTGTGCTGGCCTGGCGCAGCGTGCTGACGCTATCGCCAAGACTGGTGCGTTTGCAGGTCGAAAAGCCCGAGCTGACCTTGCGGCGCGATGCCGCGAACCACCTGTGGGTGGCGGGGCAGAATATCGACTTGAACGCCAAGGACCATCAGTCCGATCTGGATCACCCGGCCTTGCAATGGTTGGTGCGGCAGCGCGAACTGCTGATCAACGATGCAACGATCGTCTGGCAAGACGACCTGCGCCGGGCTCCTCCGCTGCCACTGACCGGCGTTGATTTCTTGATGCGCAATGGCAGCTTGTCGCACCGTTTTGTGTTGCGGGCGTCGGCCGGCGAGGCCCTGGCTCGCAGGGTGGAATTGCGCGGGGAATTCAACCGCGGCCTGTTCGCCGCCAATGCCGCCAACCCGGCAAACTGGAGCGGCCAGCTCTATACGGAACTGGACGATGTCGAACCGCAGTCCTGGGCGCCTTGGGTCCAGGCGCCTGTGATTGCGGGACGGATCGCCGGTCGGGCCTGGCTGCAACTGGATCGCGGCAAGTTCACCGTGCTGACGGCTGATGTTGCCGTGCGAGGCGTGGACTGGGTGGCGTCCAAGGACGGGCCGGCCGTACAAGGCGCGTCGGCGCAATTTCGCGTGCAGGGGCTGCCGGGCGACTTTGTTCAACTTGATGGGGTGCCGCTGGCGCGCAGTGTCGGCGCTGCGGACCTGTCGATCAAGGGGGCGGTGCAACAGTTGCGGGTAACGCTGCCTGGCGTGTTCCAGGAACCGACCCTGGCCGCGCGCGAACTATCCGTGGATGCGCAGGTAAAGGGGCCGGACGCGGATCATTGGTTTGTCGACGTTGCGCAAGCGCATGTCGTGAACGATGACCTGGACGTGCGCGTGCAGGGGCAATGGAAGCCGGAAGGCAAAACCGCGGCGGGTAGTGTCGATATGCGCGGCACGATGGTGCGCGGCGCCATGCCGGCCATCCATCGATATCTGCCGCTTGAGGTGAATGCCGACGCGCGCGAGTGGCTGGCGGTTGGGTTGCCGGCGGGGGAAATGCGTTCGGCTGCCATCACGCTCAGGGGAGACCTGGATGACTTTCCCTACGCCGCGCCGGATGCCAGCGGCGAATTCGTCATTGCCGGCGCATATGCGGGCGCCAAGGTCGACTACGCGCCGCCGGGTTCGCACCACAAAGGCTGGCCCGTGCTGGAGAACCTGTCGGGCAATTTCCGCATTGACAAGGTAAGTCTGACGCTGGACAGCGCGGGTGGCGCGACCGCGCAGACCGGGCCGGGACAGGTGGTGAATCTTGGCGCGGTGACGGCCACGATCCCGAACATGGATGATGGTGCCGAACTGCTGCTGGACGGTGAGACCGCCGGCCCCGTTTCCGCGTATCTCGCCATGGCGGCCAATTCCCCCCTGGGCGGCTTGTTGGACGGCGCGCTGGATGAGGCGCGCGGCACCGGCGACTGGCGCGTGCCGATAAAGCTGAAAGTGCCGCTGTTGAACACCGACAATACCGAAGTGCAGGGCCACATCCTGTTCGAGGACAACAGCTTTACGTTCATGCCGGAAATGCCGCTGCTCACAGGCCTGCATGGCGACCTGGAGTTCTCTGAAAAAGGGGTGCGCACCAAGGAGATCCGTGGGCAGTTCCTGGGCGGGCCGGTCAAGATCTTCGGCACTTTGGCGAAAAATTCGGACGTGCTGCAATTCGAGGGGGCGCTGACGGGGGACGGCTTGTCGCAACTGAGCAATACGCCTTCCATGTCGCGATTTTCCGGCAAGACGGGCTACAAGGGCCGGCTGGGTTACCAGAAGGGCGGTTCGGTTGATATTTCCATGGAAACCGATCTGGCGGGCCTGGCGATCGACATGCCGGCGCCAGTGGGCAAGGCCGCCTCGTCGGCGCGTATGTTGAAGCTGCAGTGGGGTAAAGCGGAGGATCGCGGTGCAAAAGACCGGCGCTGGCTGACGGCCAGCCTGGGCGAAGACGTCAATGCGCTGTTTGAGCGGGACGCGGGCGGTGGCGCATCGTACTTCGCTCGTGGCGCGCTGGGCATTGGCCGACCTGCCAGTTTGCCGGATCGGGGGCTTAGCCTGAACGCCAGCCTGCCCGAGCTGGATATGGACACTTGGGAAACGGTGGTGGACGGCTTCGAGGCGCCGGCGGGCAAGGGCGGGGGCCGGAAAGCCGCGGCCAAGCCGGTCTTTCCCGAGCCGGAGCGCATCAGCCTTGCCACCGGCATCTTACGCGCAAGCGGTTACACCTTGAACGACCTGACGCTGTATGCAATGCGCCCGGGGCCGTCGCAATGGCGGGTGGACATCCAGTCGCGTCAGGCCGCGGGGTCGTTGGAATGGCGGGAAGCGTCCGGGGCGATCGCGGGCCAGATTACTGCCCGGATGAAGCACCTGTCGTTTGGGGGCGAGGGCGATACCAACGAGGCCGACAAGGCCCTGGCGTCTGGCAATGACCTGTCGGATATCCCCGCCATCGACCTGCAGGCCAAGGAATTCCTGTTGTACGGCAAGAATGTAGGCGAGCTTCAGGTGGTGGGCACGAACCTTGCGCGTGGCCGGCAATGGCGGCTGGACAAGCTGACCATCACCAACGACGCGGCCACTTTGAACGCCGTGGGAAGCTGGCGTCTGGAAGGGCCGGACCGTGGCTTGAGCGTGGACACGAACGCCAGCTTCTCGGATCTGGGCAAGTTCATGACGCGAATCGGCTTCGATGGCGTGGTGTCCGGAGGCTCGGGTACGGCCCAAGGCAAGGCAACCTGGCGCAACCTGCCATGGACCCACAATATTGCGGACATTGGCGGTGAGGTTACCGTCAGCCTGGATAAGGGCCGCTTCATGCACGTGAATTCCCGCACGGCGCGCCTGCTGGAACTGCTGTCGCTGCAATCACTGCAACGGTTGGCGCGGCTGGACGTCAACCCCACCAATCTGCTGCGCGATGGCTTTCCGTTCGACACCATTCGCGGCCACGTGAAGATGGCGGACGGCAATATGTCTACCGAGGGCTACAAGATCAACGGACCCGTGGCAACCATCGTCTTGGCGGGCGGGGTCAACCTTATCCACGAACGTTGGGACCTGAAGGCCGTGGTGATTCCAAACCTGGACGCCAGCGGCGCAGCCATGGTGACGGCGCTGGCGGTGAACCCGCTGATCGGCCTGGGCGCATTTGTCACGCAATGGTTGTTGAAACAGCCGTTGGCGCGCGCCATGACCATGGAATATTCCGTGACGGGTAACTGGGACGATCCGCAGATCGAGCCAATTGAGACCTCGGGCAAGGGCGCCGGCCCGGGCACCGACGCTGGTAAAGAGCCGCCCAAGCATACGCCGCGTCCCGCCAACGCCCCGGCTCGCAGCCGCATACCGGAGTTCATCGAGCACTGATGTCGTACTTGCGGCCGCCACGCTCCGGTAGCCCTCAATAAAATAAACCGCCCTTAGGCGGTTTATTTTTGACGTGAAGCCAGCTTACTTCTTCTTCATCATGTCGAAGAATTCGGCATTGGTCTTGGTGGCGCGCATCTTGTCCAGGATGAACTCCATGGATTGCACTTCGTCCATGTCGTGGATGAACTTGCGCAGCACCCAGACCTTTTGCAGCAGGTCGGGAGCAATCAGCAGTTCTTCGCGGCGGGTGCCCGACTTGTTCAGGTTGATGGACGGATAGACGCGCTTTTCAGCCAGGCGGCGTTCAAGGTGGACTTCGGAGTTGCCCGTGCCCTTGAATTCTTCGTAGATGACTTCGTCCATGCGGCTGCCGGTTTCGATCAGCGCCGTACCCAGGATGGTCAGCGAACCGCCTTCTTCCAGGTTGCGGGCCGCGCCGAAGAAGCGCTTGGGGCGTTGCAGGGCGTTGGCGTCCACACCGCCGGTCAGCACCTTGCCGGAGGCCGGCACCACGGTGTTGTAGGCGCGGGCCAGACGGGTGATCGAGTCCAGCAGGATCACGACGTCTTTCTTCATTTCGACCAGGCGCTTGGCCTTTTCGATGACCATTTCAGCCACTTGCACGTGGCGGGTAGCGGGTTCGTCGAAGGTCGACGCCACCACTTCACCGCGCACCGTGCGCTGCATTTCGGTCACTTCTTCCGGGCGCTCGTCCACCAGCAGGACAATCATGACGGCGTCGGGGTAGTTGGTGGTGATGGCATGCGCAATGTGCTGCATCATCACCGTCTTGCCGGACTTGGGGCTGGCGACGATCAAACCGCGCTGGCCCATGCCGATCGGGGCGAACACATCCAGGATGCGGCCCGTCAGGTTCTCTTCGCTCTTGATGTCGCGTTCCAGACGCATCGTGCGGTTCGGGTGCAGCGGCGTCAGGTTTTCGAACATGATGCGATGCTTGATCGCTTCGGGCGCCACGCCGTTGACCTTGTCCACCTTGACCAATGCAAAGTAGCGTTCGCCGTCCTTCGGCGTGCGCACTTCACCTTCGATGGAATCGCCGGTGTGCAGGTTGAAACGGCGGATCTGCGAGGGCGAGATGTAGATGTCGTCCGTGCTGGCCAGATACGAGGTCTCGGGCGAGCGCAGGAAACCGAAGCCGTCAGGCAGGACTTCCAGGACACCGTCGCCAAAGATCTGCTCGCCTTGCTTGGCGCGCCGTTTCATGATGGCGAACATCAGCTCCTGCTTGCGCAGGCGGTTGGCGTTCTCGATTTCCAGGCCAGCGGCCATTTCGAGCAGCTGCGAGACATGCAGCGCCTTCAGTTCATTGAGGTGCATCGCGGTGAATGTGGGGGAAAAGTAAAGGAGGGTTCTGGCGGCGCGCCACGGACGGGCTCGCGCGGTATTGAATGAGCGCCGCCTCCGGGGCGGCGCCTTTCACAGCACGCAGTTTACAACGCGCCGTCCAGGAATGCGGTGAGTTGCGACTTCGACAGCGCGCCAACTTTGGTGGCGGCGGCTTGGCCGTCTTTAAAGAGCATAAGGGTGGGAATGCCGCGGATGCCGTACTTGGTGGCGGTACCCTGGTTTTCGTCCACGTTCAGCTTCGCGATCGTCAGGCGACCCGCGTACTCGGTGGCGACTTCTTCCAGGATGGGGGCAATCATCTTGCAGGGGCCACACCAGGCAGCCCAGTAGTCCACCAGCACCGGCTGGCCGGATTTCAACACATCGGCATCGAAGCTTGCGTCACTGACGTTCTTGATTTGGTCGCTCATGATGGTGATTCTCGGTTCGGCAGCAAAAGGCGCGTAAAGAGACGCGCCTTGCCGTTGTTCTTGTATGTGGAATGGATTAAAGCATACCACTGTCAATAACAACAGGCATACCACTGTTAATAACAACAGGGTTTGCTGGTTTTGTGTAGGATGTTGCGGCGCAGTCATTGTGATCCGGGTCATTCTGCCCTGACGCGCTGGCTGTGACTGTCATCATCCTACCGAATTCGGAACTGGTCAGGTCGTGCGCAACCCACCGGGAGCCGCGCGGAATCTAGGCTTATCCGTAAAATGTCGGTTTTTTTCCACAGATGTTGGGGATAACTTGGCCACTCCACGTTACACCGAGGCGTCCATTCGCGTCCTGAAGGGGCTGGAGCCCGTGCGGCAGCGCCCGGGCATGTACACCCGCACCGAAAACCCCCTGCACGTTGTGCAGGAGGTCATTGATAACGCCGCAGACGAGGCCTTGGCCGGCTACGGCAAACAGATCCAGGTCACGCTGCATATTGATGGCAGCGTGTCCGTTGAGGATGACGGCCGCGGCATCCCCGTCGGCCTTCATCCCGAAGAAGGCGCGCCCGTCGTCGAACTGGTCTTCACCCGCCTGCACGCGGGCGGCAAGTTCGACAAGGCGGGCGGCGGCGCCTATGCATTCTCGGGCGGCCTGCACGGGGTGGGCGTTTCCGTCACCAATGCGCTGGCGACTCGGCTTGAAGTCGTGGTCTGGCGCGACGGCGCGGTCAACCGCCTGGTGTTCAAGGGCGGCGATGTTGCCGAACCCTTGGCCCCGTACGACCAGGGAGGCCGCAAGAAGTCCGGCACCCGTGTGCGCGTCTGGCCCGACGCCAAATATTTCGATAGCCCCAACATCCCCTTGGGCGAACTGACCCATCTCTTGCGCAGCAAGGCCGTGCTGTTGCCGGGCGTGAAAGTCACGCTGGTCAATGAAAAAAGCGGCGACACCAAGACCTGGCAATACGAAGACGGCCTGCGCGGTTACCTGGCCGAGGCGCTGACCGGCGCTGAACTCATGGTGCCGTTCTTCGAAGGCCAGCAGTATGCCGGGGCTGATCACGAGAACTTCGCCGAAGGCGAGGGCGCGCAGTGGGTGGTGGCCTGGACCGAGGACGGCAATGCCGTGCGCGAGTCCTACGTGAACCTGATCCCGACGCCAGCCGGCGGCACGCATGAATCCGGCTTGCGCGAAGGCCTGTTCGGCGCGGTGAAGGGCTTTGCCGAACTGCACAGCCTGTTGCCCAAGGGCGTGAAGCTGCTGCCCGAAGACGTGTTCGCCCGCGCCAGTTTCGTGTTGTCCGCCAAAGTGCTGGACCCGCAGTTCCAGGGCCAGATCAAGGAACGCTTGAACAGCCGCGACGCCGTGCGCCTGGTGGGCGGTTTTTCCAAGAGCGCGCTGGACCTCTGGCTGCACAGCAACGTTGAATACGGCAAGAAGCTGGCTGAACTGGCCATCCGCCAGGCGCAGGCGCGCCAGCGCTCGGCCCAGAAGGTTGAAAAGCGCAAGAGTTCCGGCGTGGCGGTGTTGCCGGGCAAGCTGACCGATTGCGAATCCAGCGACGCCAGCCGCACTGAAGTGTTTTTGGTTGAGGGCGATTCCGCCGGCGGCTCCGCCAAGATGGGGCGCGACAAGGAATTCCAGGCCATCCTGCCCCTGCGCGGCAAGGTGCTGAATTCGTGGGAAGTGGACCGTGACCGGCTCTTTGCCAACAACGAAATTCACGACATCTCGGTGGCCATCGGCGTGGACCCCCACGGCCCGAACGACACGCCCGACCTGTCCGGCCTGCGCTACGGCCGCATCTGCATCCTGTCTGACGCTGACGTCGACGGCTCGCACATCCAGGTCCTGCTGCTGACCCTGTTCTACAAGCACTTTCCCAAGCTGGTTGAAGCCGGCAACGTGTACGTGGCCAAGCCGCCGCTGTTCCGCCTGGATGTGCCCGCCCAGGGCAAGCGCCCGGCCAGGAAGATCTATTGCCTGGACGAAGGCGAGCTTGAAGCCGCACAAGACAAGTTGCGCAAGGAAGGCGTGCGCGAAGGCGCCTGGGCGGTCAGCCGCTTCAAGGGCCTGGGCGAAATGAATCCGGAACAGCTCTGGGAAACCACCATGAATCCGGACACGCGCCGCCTGCTGCCCGTGGGCTACGGGGATCAGACCCCGGAAGACACCACCCGCATGTTCGACATGCTGATGGGTAAGGGCGAGTCTTCGCAGCGCCGCGCCTGGATCGAGGAAAAGGGCAACCTGGCCGAGCTGGACATCTGATGACGTCCACCGTGCCCGACCCCGCCTCCGACTCCGCCCGCATGACCGTCGACATGACCGCCGACGACTACGCCGAGTTCGCTGCCTATGTGTACCGGCGGCCCGAGCTGCGCCGCCGTCGTTACCGGTCGCACCTGCGCTTTGGCATCCTGATGATCGTGGCGCTCTTCGCCTACCTGGTCTGGCAGACCTGGGACGGCAAGGGGCCCAACTGGTCCCAGATGCTGCCCGTGTACTTCCAAGGGCTGGCGGTGGGCCTGGGCATTCTGGTGCTGTTGGCGCTGGCCTATGAGTTCGCGCTGCCGCCGCTGGTCCGAATGAACACGCGCCGCATGCTGAACAAGCAGCCCGACGATCTGTTCCTGGGCCGGCATCAACTGGACTTCGGGCCCGAGGGCATTCTGGATACCACCACCCGCGCCTCCGGGCGCATGGAGTGGTCGGATATCCGGCGCGTCGAGGAGACCCCGCAGCACCTCTACGTCATTCTGGGCACCTTGCAGGGCGTGATCATTCCCAAGCGCGGCCAGGACGCCGCCACGCTGGCCGCGGTGCGCGCGCAATTGCGCACGCACGTCGCCGACACCCAGCTAGCCCCGTCCGCGTGAAGGCGCATTGACGCCGTTTCGATGAAATTGTCTACCTGAATACAACATGACCGACAGCAATCAACCCGGCCTGTTCGACCCCACCCCGCCCGATGGCGACGGCGATGCCAATGCCGCCATCACGCTGGCGCGCTACGCGGAACAGGCTTACCTGGACTACGCGGTCTCCGTCGTGCGCGGCCGTGCCTTGCCCGACGTGGGCGATGGGCAAAAGCCCGTGCAACGCCGCATCCTGTTCGCCATGCAGGCGATGGGGCTGGCCGCTGGCGCCAAGCCGGTGAAGTCCGCGCGCGTCGTGGGCGACGTGCTGGGTAAATACCACCCGCACGGCGACCAGGCCGCCTACGACGCCATGGTTCGCATGGCGCAGGACTTTTCGCTGCGCTATCCGCTGATCGATGGCCAGGGCAACTTCGGTTCGCGCGACGGCGACAACGCCGCCGCCATGCGATACACCGAAGCGCGCCTGACGCCCATCGCCAAGCTGCTGCTGGATGAGCTGGACGAAGGCACGGTCGATTTCGTGCCCAACTATGACGGCAGCCAGGAAGAGCCGCAGATGCTGCCCGCGCGCTTGCCGGTGATGCTGCTGAACGGCGCTTCCGGCATTGCGGTCGGCATGGCTACCGAGATTCCGTCGCACAACCTGCGCGAAGTGGCGCAAGCGTGCGTGGCGCTGATCAAGCAGCCGCAACTGCCGGACGCCGAACTGCACGCCATGATTCCCGGGCCGGACTTTGCCGGTGGCGGCCAGATCATCACGCCCGCGGCCGACATTGCGCAAATCTACGGCGGTGGCCGTGGCTCGCTGAAGGTGCGCGCGCGTTGGACGTTCGAAGAAATGGCGCGCGGCCAATGGCAACTGGTGATCACGGAACTACCGCCGGGCACCTCGGGCCAGAAGGTGCTGGAAGAGATCGAGGAAATCACCAACCCCAAGATCAAGTCCGGCAAGAAGAGCCTGACGCCCGAGCAAACGCAGGCCAAGGCGGTGATGCTGAACCTGCTGGACGCCGTGCGCGACGAATCCGGCAAGGATGCGGCCGTGCGCCTGGTGTTTGAACCGAAGACCTCGCGCGTGGACCGTGACGAATTCGTCAACACGCTGCTGGCCCAGACCAGCATGGAAAGCAGCTCGTCGATCAACCTGGTGTGCATCGGCACCGACGGCCGTCCGCGCCAGAAGGGCCTGCGCGACATCCTGGTCGAATGGGTGGCGTTCCGCACCAATACGGTCGTGCGCCGCACGCGTTTCCGGCTGGACAAGGTCACTGACCGGATCCATGTGCTGGAAGGCCGCATGCTGGTCTACCTGAACGTCGATGAAGTCATCCAGACCATCCGCGAATCCGACGAGCCGCGCGCCGCGCTGATGGAACGCTTCAAGCTGTCCGAGCGCCAGGCGGAAGACATTCTGGAAATGCGCTTGCGCCAGTTGGCCCGTCTTGAAGGCTTCAAGATCGAGCAGGAACTGGCCGACAAGCGCAAGGACCAGATTTCGCTGCAGGAACTGCTGGACAATCCGACGACGCTCAAGCGCCTGCTGATCAAGGAAATCGAGGCCGACGCCAAGCAATATGGCGACGATCGCCGCACGCTGATCGAAACGGCCGAACGCGCCGTGCTGGAAACCAAGGTGCTGGACGAACCGGTCACCGTGATCGTCTCGCAAAAGGGCTGGCTGCGCGCCCGCCAGGGCCATGGCCACGACGCCGCGCAATTCACCTTCAAGCAGGGCGATGACCTGTACGGCGCCTTCGAATGCCGCACCACCGACACCCTGATCGCCATGGGCGACAACGGCCGGGTGTATTCGGTGCCTGTCGCCGGGCTGCCGTCCGCGCGCGGCGATGGCCAGCCGGTTACGACCATGATCGATCTGGAATCGGGCACGCGCATCGTGCATACCATCGCGGCATCGCCAGACTCCCGCTGGCTGTTGGCTACGCGCGGCGGCTACGGCTTTGCGGCCAAGCTGTCCGACATGGTCAGCCGCCAACGCGCTGGCAAGCAGTTCATCACACTGGAAGCTGGCGACGAAATGCTGCGCCCGGTGCCGCTGTTCGTGGGGGCCACGCAACTGGCCTTGCTGTCCGCCAAGGGCAAGTTCCTGGTGTTCGGCCTGGATGAATGCAAGTCCTTGTCGGGTGGCGGCCGCGGCACCATCCTGATGGGCCTGGATGCGTCCGACAAGCTGGATCAAACGGTGCCGATCGGCGCACGCGGCCTGCGCGCCACGGGCATTTACCGCAACAAGCTCACCGAGGACATCCTGGCGGGCGACGCCTTGGCGCCCTATGTGGGCAAGCGCGCGCGCAAGGGCCGTCAACTGGATGTGCGACCCAAGCAGCCGGTGCTGTCGCCGGTATTGGGGTAGGGCAGGCGCGGGGGGGGGGGCGCGGCGAAGCCTCGCCCTTTTGCCACAAGGCTTCCACGTCATGGACACATACACGCATCCAGGGCTCGCGCAACCGTCATCCGGGCGCCTGGCGCATGTGGACGCGCTGCGCGGTTTTGCGCTCTTTGGCATCCTGATCGTGAATATCGGCGTTTTCTCGTCGCCGTTCTATGGCGCGGGCGTGGCCGACCCTGTCTATTCGCGTCCGTTGGATCTGGGCGTGCGCTGGCTTATCGCTTGGCTCTTCGAGACCAAGTTCTACCTGCTGTTCTCGTTTCTGTTCGGGTACAGCTTCACCTTGCAGATGGCGACGGCCGAGCGTGGCCAAGCGGCCTTTGCGCCGCGATTCCTGCGTCGCCTGGCCGGGCTGGCTGTGTTGGGCTTGGCGCACGCCGTGCTGTTCTACCAGGGCGACATTCTGGTGACCTATGCGCTGCTGGGGCTGGGCTTGCTGGGATGCCGGTCCATGGCGCCGCAACGCGCATTGCATGTGGCGTTGTGGCTGATCGTGCTGACGGCGTCGGTGTGGGCGCTGCTGGGTTGGCTCAGCTTCCTGGACCCTGTGCCAGCGGGCTATCTGGCGCAATACAAGGCGCAGGCGCTGGCGGCCATCGAGGCCTATCGCGGCGACATCGGCACTACGATCGCGCAGCACATCCATGAACTGACCACCTCCGTCTGGTTCATGGTCTTGTTCGTGCAAGGCCCGTTCGTCTTTGCCATGTTCCTGGTCGGCTACGCGCTGGGTCGGCGCAATACGTTGGCGGACCCCTGGGCGCGGCCGGGCGTGTTGTGGCTGCTGTGTGCGCTGGGCCTGCTACCCGGCCTGGCCGGATCGGCGCTGTACGCTACGTCGTCCCTGCCATTTGCCGGCGCGGCCTGGGAGCTGCCCGGGCTGGCCGCTGACCTCTTGACGGCGCCGTTGCTCAGCATGTCGTATGCGGCTCTTTTCTTGCTGGCGCTGCGCACGCGGGTGCTTGGGCGCGCGTTGATGTGGATGGCGCCCGCCGGGCGGATGGCGCTAAGCAACTACCTGATGCAGTCCGTCATCTGCGCCTTTCTGTTTACCGGCTGGGGCCTGCGCCTGTTCGCATCGGTGTCGCCCCTGGCGACCGTCGGCATCGCGGTGGCGATCTTCGCGGCGCAGTTGCCATGGTCCGCATGGTGGTTGCGGCACCATGCCTACGGCCCGGTGGAATGGTTGCTGCGCGCGCTGACCATCGGGGCCTTGCCGCCCTGGCGGCGGACCCCCGCAGGCTGATAACAAGGCCAGCCGTGACCACACGCGCAGGCTGATCGCACAGGCAGCTTGATCACACCGCACGGGCGCGCAAGCGGCCCACCGCCGCGCCGCCATCGCGCCGGCGCTGCCGCATCCACAGGGCCGCCAGCAACAACACCGCCGGCAGGTAGACCCAGTAATCCGACCAGCGCCGCGGGTTCGGCGCCTTCACTTCGACGACGTCCCAGCCTTGTTCCCAGCCGGAACGTTGAGTGCGGCTGCCAAAGCGCACGCCGCCAATCTGGGTCTGATCGCCCAGGCTCATCAGCGTCAGCCCGGCTTCCGCCAGACGGCGGCGGCCCGCGTCGGGCGCGTCGGCCCCTGTCTTCAGAGCGGGCAACGCCACCGCGACCGTCTTGGTCAGTTCATCGCCCTCCAGATTGATGCCGCGCAGTACCACGGTCAGGCGGCCGTTGTCGGGCATGGCGGCGGCAATCGCCTGCATCTCGGTGGCCGGGCGGCTTTCGTACTGCGGCGCGAAGTGGTCCATGAACCAGTCGGGGCGGAACAGCATGAAGGTGACCAGCAGCAGCACGCCCACTTCGGCCCACGTGCAGCGCGTGCGGAACCACCGCATGGTGGCCGCGGCGAACGTCAGCGACGCCAAGGTGGCGCCTGCCACCACCAGCGCCAGTTCCCAGCCGTAGTTGACGTCGATCAACAGTAGCGCGGGGTTGAACACGAACATGAACGGCAAGATGGCGGTGCGCGCGGCGTAGGTCACGCCCTGGATGCCGGTCTTGATCGGGTCTTCGCCGGATATCGCCGCGGCGGCGAAGGTCGCCAAGCCCACGGGTGGGGTGATGTCGGCCATGATGCCGTAATAGAACACGAACATGTGCACGGCAATCAGCGGGATCACCAGGCCGCTTTGAGCGCCCAACTCCACCACGACGGGCGCCATTAGCGTTGCCATCAGGATGTAGTTGGCCGTGGTGGGCATGCCCAGCCCCAACACCAGGCAGACCAGCGCGGTGAAGACCAGCATCAACAGCACATTGCCCATCGACACCAGCTCCACGAAGGCGGTCATGCGCAGGCCCAGGCCGGTCAACGTGATGGCGCCCACGATCAGGCCGGCGGTGCCGCAGGCAATCGCGATGCCGATCATGTTGCGCGCGCCGTCCTGCAGGCCGCCGATGGCGTCGTGCCAACCTTGCCGCCAAGCAGGAGCCGCGTCCTGTTTGCGGAACCGGGCGATCAGCGGCCGTTGCGTGACCATCTGGAACAGCATGGCCATGGCGGCCCAAAAGGCCGATAGCCCGGCGGACAGCTCTTCCACGCTCAGGCACCACACAAGAATGCCGATGGGGATCAGGAAATACAGCCCCGCGCGTACCGTCGGCCAGGGCTGCGGGCGCACGGGGTGATTGATGTCGATGTCTTGCGGCAGGTCGGGATGGGCAGCGGCAATGCGCAGCAGCCACACGTACAGCGCTGCCAGCAGCGCCAGCAACACCCAGATGGCGGCCGCGCCCGTCACGGCCTGTACGCCGGTACCTATCCAGTAAGCTGCGCCCATCACCAGCAGCGTGCCGCTGATGCCCATGCCCCAGCCCGCCAGCTTTTGCAGCGGTGTGCGCGACGGGCCTGCCGCCATCATGGGTTGGATGCCCAGCTTCAGCGCTTCCAGATGGACGATGTAGAACAGCGCAATGTACGAAATCGACGCGGGCAAAAGGGCGTGGCGGATGATGTCGGTGTACGGAATTCCCACGTACTCGATCATCAGGAACGCCGCCGCGCCCATCACGGGCGGCATGATCTGGCCATTGACCGACGACGCCGTTTCAATCGCGCCCGCCCGCACGCCGCCGTATCCGGCCTTCTTCATGAGCGGAATGGTGAAGATGCCGCCGGTGACCACATTGGCCACCGACGATGCGGACACCAGCCCGTTCACGGCCGAGGACATCACCGCCACCTTGGCCGGCCCGCCGCGCAGGTGGCCCAGCAGCGCGAACGAGACCTGCATCATGTAGTTGCCCGCGCCGCACTTGTCCAGCAACGAACCGAGCAGCACGAAGATGAAGATGTAGGACACGGATACGCCCAGCGCCACGCCATACACGCCTTCTGTGGTCAGCCACATGTGTGACATCAGGCGTTCCAGCGACGCCCCACGGTGCGCCAGCACGTCGGGCAGCCAGGGGCCGGCCAGCGCGTAGGCCACGAACACCAGGCCCAGCACGGTCATGGGCAGGCCAAGCGCGCGGCGCGTCACTTCCAGCAGCAGCGCCAGGCCCACGACGGCGGTGCCCACGTCCATGGGCGTGGGCTGGCCGGGGCGGCCCGCCAGTTCGTTATAGAAAACATAGAGATAGCTGCCGCAAAAGCCGGCCGCCAAGGCCAGCACCCAGTCAAACCAGGGCATGCGGTCACGCGGTGAGCGTTTGCGGGCCGGGTAGGCCAGATACCCCAGGAACATGGCCACGCCCAGATGCAGGGCGCGCGCTTCGGTGTCGTTGAAGATGCCCCAGTTGAACGAGAAAGGCAGCGGCGATGCGTACCAGAGCTGGAAGAACGACCACGCCAGCGCGCCCGCGGCCAACGTGGCGCCGGCGATGCCGCCCGCGTTGCGGCCGCCGCGGTCGACATCAGCGACAAGCTGTTCCAGGTCTGGGGCCGACGTGTGCGGCGCTTTGGTCATGTATTTCCCCTACGTGTCATGGCGCGCGTCGCCTGGGCGGCGCGCGCTGATTCCCGGCGCGCGGCCATCGCACGCCGGCAAGGCCTTGAAGTGGGCCTGTCGTCAAGCAGGCTGCTTCTTAAAGCAGCCCTTTTTCCTTGAAGTACTTTTCAGCGCCCGGATGCAAGGGGGCCGACAAGCCGTTCTTCACCATGTCGGCGGGCTTCAGGTTGGCGAATGCCGGATGCAGTTTCTTGAAGTCGTCGAAGTTGTCGAACACCGCCTTGACCACGGTGTAGACGGTGGCATCCGGCACGTCGGCCGACGTTACAAACGTGGCGGTCACGCCGTACGTCTTGGTCTCGTTGGGGTTGTTCGGATACAGGCCGCCCGGAATGGTGGCGTAGGCGTAGTAGGGGTACTTCTTGACCAGCGTGTCCACCGCCGGGCCGGTCAGTGACACCAGCTTCGCGCCGCAACTGGTGGTGGGGTCCTGGATGTTTGCCGAAGGGTGGCCGACGCCGTAGAAGAAGCCGTCGATCTTGCCATCGCAAACCGCCGAGCCGTGCTCGTCCGGGCGCAATTCCGACGCCAGTGCAAAGTCCTTCATCGTCCTGCCCATCGTGGCCAGCAGTTCTTCCATCGACGCGCGCGTGCCAGAGCCCGGGTTGCCGACGTTGAAGCGCTTGCCCTTCAGGTCTTCAAAGGTCTTGATGTTCGCGTCCTTGCGCGTCACGACCGTGAACGGTTCGGGGTGGATCGAAAATACCGAGCGCAGCTTGGTGAACGGGCCCGCCTGCTTGAACTGCCCTTCGCCGTTGTAGGCATTGAAGCCGACGTCGGACTGCACGACGCCCAGATCCAGTTCGCCGGCCTTGATGGTGTTGGCGTTGAAGACCGATCCCCCGGTGGATTCAACCGAACAACGGATGCCATGCGTAGCCCGGTCCTTGTTCACCAGGCGGCAGATGGCGCCGCCCGCGGCGTAGTAGACGCCCGTGACGCCTCCCGTGCCGATACTGACGAACTTCTGTTGGGCGGCGGCGGGTGCCGGCACCGTGGACAGCAACGCCGTGGCAAGGCCCGCCGCGGCGAGCGTCCAGGCGTTGCGATGGCCCAATGGGTGTTTGACGGACGTGGTCATGCAAACTCCTTATGGGGTTTTTCCCCGTGAATTACCGGTCTTGGCCGGCGGTTAATGTGCCCCGCGCGCTTGTCCGATGGCGGCGTCGATGGCGCCTGCCAGGCGTTGCGTCAATTGATCAAGTTCGTCGTCGGAAATGATGAAGGGCGGCGCCAGCAGTACGTGGTCGCCCTGGCGGCCATCAATGGTGCCGCCCATCGGGTAGACCATCAGGCCCTGCGCCATGGCTTCGCGCTTGATGCGCGCATGCAGCGTCAGGGCCGGGTCGAAGGTCTGCTTGGTGGCCCGGTCCTGCACCAGCTCGATACCCATGAACAGCCCGCGTCCACGGATGTCGCCCACATGCGGGTGCGCGCCCAGCGTTTGTTCCAGCCGCTGCCGCAAGCCCGCGCCTTGCTCGCGCACGCGCTCCAGCAGCTTGTCGCGGCGTATCACGTCCTGCACGGCAAGCGAGGCGGCGCAGGCAATGGCGTGGCCCAGGTAGGTGTGGCCGTGCTGAAAGAAGCCGCTGCCCTGCTGCATGGCGTCCACGATGCGCCGCTGCGCCATCACGGCGCCAATGGGCTGATAGCCACCGCCCAGGCCTTTGGCGATGGTGATCAGGTCGGGCACGATGCCTTCTTGCTCCACCGCGTACAGCGTGCCGGTGCGCCCCATGCCGCACATCACTTCGTCGGCGATCAGTAGCACCCCATGGCGGTCGCAGATTTCCCGCACGCGCCGGAAGTAACCCGGAACCGCCGTGACGGCGCCGGACGTCGCACCCACCACCGGTTCGGCCACGAAGGCCATTACGGTGTCCGGGCCGAGCCTTTCAAAGGTTTGCTCCAGTTCAAGCGCCAGGCGCTCGCCGTACTGTTCAGCGCTTTCACCGGCTTGCTGATCGCGATAGGCATAGCAGGGTGAGACGTGTTCGACGTCGATCAGCAAAGGCGCGAATTGCGCCCGACGCCAGGCGTTGCCGCCCACCGCCAGCGCGCCCAGCGTGTTGCCGTGGTAGCTCTGGCGGCGCGCCACGATATGACGGCGCTGTGCTTGGCCGATTTCAACAAAGTACTGGCGCGCCATCTTCAAGGCGGCCTCGACCGCTTCGGATCCGCCCGACACGAAATATGCGTGCGAGATGCCTGCCGGCGCATCGGCCACCAAGCGCTCGGCCAGGCGTTCGGCGACCTCGGTCGTGAAGAAGCTGGTGTGGGCATAGGCCAGCGCGTCAATCTGGGCATGCATGGCGGCCTGGACGTCGGGATGGTTGTGTCCCAGGCAGGACACGGCCGCGCCGCCCGAGCCGTCAAGGTAAGCGCGACCGGCGCTGTCGTGGACCCACACGCCCTGGCCGCGTACGGCGACAGGCGGGGTCTGGCGTAGGGAGCGATGCAGGACGTGTGTGTGGCTCATGGGAATTCCGAGATGCGTGAAGGGACGTTAGGGCAAGGCAAGCGTGGTCAGGCGGGCCGCCGCGAGGCCGGCGCACTCCAATAGACCTTGTCGGCGTGCAGGCGCTCTTCGACTTCGGTCAGGCGGTTCAGTACGTCGGCGCCGCCACGGGAGGTCAGGCGGGCAATCAGGTGCTCGGCCAGGCCCAAGAGGCCGGCGGTGGTATGGAAGAACGAGCCGGGGCCCTGGCGCGCGGGCTGGGCTCGGACGCCGTCGCGGTCAGGAGGGGCGAACCGCAGCGTGTGGCGGGCTTCCACCGCCAAGGGCGACAGCGGGTCGTCGGTCAGCGCAATCAGCGCGACGCCGCGCTTCGCGGCCTGGCGGGCCAGTTGCACGGTGACGGTGGGGTAGGGGGCTTGGGAAATGACGATCAGCGCGTCGCCAGCGTCCAGGTTGTCGGCCTGCTCGGCGGGCGCCCCGCCCAAGCCATCAATCAGCACGCTGTTGCGGCGTACCAGTTGGTAGGCATAGCGCATCTGGAAGGCAATCCCAAACGCCGAACGGGTCCCCAGGAAACCGACCTGGCGCGCGTTCAGCAGGGTCTGGACCGCTGCATCAAATGCCGCGGCCGGATTCAGCGCGCACACCGAACTTACGGCCTGTATCTGGTAGTCCGTCAACACGTCATGGCCGGGAGCGGTGGGGTTGCTGGCGGGGACGCCCGCGGCAGCCTGTAAGGCGGCAGCTCGGTCTCGCAGACCGGGTTTGCCCTGACTCTGGCCGGCAAGGGCTTGTTGAAAAGGCTGACGAAATGCTTCATAGCTGGCATAGCCCAAGGCCCGCGCCAGCCGCAACATGGTGGCGGGCGCCACGCCCAGCGCCTGCGCCTGCCGCCGCATGGACCATAGGCCGACCTCTGCGGGATGCGCCACCACCCAATGGGCCGCGCGTTGCAATTCCGGGGGCAGATCCTCCAGCTTTTCTTGCAGAGTCGGGATCAGGTGGGAAGGCAGGGACATGGGGCGCATCGCCAAGCAAAAAACAAATGATATATCTGAATATTTATATAAAACATATGTTTTTTATTGGGAGTTTCCACTAGGGGTGGAGCGCGACGCCAAGCCCTTGATGCAACGGCATTAAGTCCAGTAATCCTGCTGCCATCTTCTGCAATTACGTGTTCATTTATTTACATCAGGCCTCCGATTTTTGTTTGACTCGAATAGATCGGGCGCATATGATTCGTGTAGAAATGAATTTGACCGAACCCTTTTCTTCCATGACCAACCCCGTGAACACTGATTCCACCCAGCAGTACGATCTGCGCATTTTGCGAGCCCTGCGCCGTATTACGCGATCGATCGCACTGCACTCGCGTCAGTTGTCCGCGGTCAGCCATATCACCGCGCCGCAGTTGATGTGCTTGCGCACGGTGATGGCCAACGGCCCGATGACGGCCACGGCCATCAGCCGCGAAATGCACGTGAGCCCCAGCACGGTGGTCGGCATTCTGGATCGTCTGGAAGACAAGGGTTTGATCCGCCGTGAACGCGGCCGCGAAGATCGCCGCATTGTTTTCGTCACCGCTACCGACGCGGGACGCGAACTGGCGCAAGGCGCACCATCGCCTTTGCAGAAACATTTGGCCGACGCATTGAACGCGTTGCCCGAACTTGAACAGGCCACCATCACGCTGTCGCTGGAACGCATCGTGGCGCTGATGGAGCAAGAGGGCCAGGCAGTCGCCGCGGAACCGCTCGGCGATGTTTCGTCGCCCATCCTAGAAGTGCCCACGGGCGGGGCACCCCCAGAATCAGGAATCGTTGCATGAAGAAAAACGAACTGGATACACCTACTCTCTCAAGTGCCGTGGCGCCGGCGGTTCGCGCGCAGACCCATACGATGCGTCTGCCCACCCGCAAAGACGGCGCCGCCATTCACCACCTCATTTCCGAGTGCCCGCCACTCGACCTGAATTCCCTCTACGCCTACTTGCTCCTTGGTGAGCATTTCAGCGACACCTGCGTCCTTGCCGAAAGTGCCGGCGGACGTATCGACGGTTTTATCTCCGCTTACGTGATCCCGACCCGACCCGACGTGTTGTTCGTCTGGCAGGTTGCGGTGCACGCCCGCGCACGCGGCCATCGCTTGGGCCGCGCCATGCTTCGCGAACTCCTGCAACGCAAGGGGCTCGAGCATGTTCGATATCTTGAAACCACAGTGGGGCCTGACAACCAGGCATCGCGCCGCAGCTTTACCGGCCTGGCCGGCGAACTGGGCGCTCACGTTTCCGAGCAGCCGTTCTTCGACCGGCAATTGTTTGGCGGCGCGGACCATGACGACGAGATGTTGTTGAGGATAGGCCCGTTCGCATTGCCCGCCCCTTAGGGCGAGCAACCCCAGCGGACTTATCGAAATACCGGGATGGCAGTACCTATCCGAATGCGTTTAATGCATCCGGAGGGATCGTGCCGTCTATTCAACTTATTAGATGAAAAGGGAGGATTACTCATGGACTTGAAGATCTTTGACCGGATGGAATCAGAGGTGCGGGGCTACATTCGGTCGTTCCCCGTGATATTCAGCCAGGCCAGAGGCTCGACGCTGATCGATGAGGAAGGCACCGAGTACATCGACTTCTTCAGCGGCGCCGGCACGCTGAACTATGGCCACAACAATCCTGTTCTCAAGGAAAAGCTGCTGGAGTATGTGCAGGCGGACGGCGTCGTCCACGGCCTGGACATGGCGACCAGCGCGAAGAAGCGTTTCCTGGAGACGGTGGATCGCGTGCTGCTCAAGCCGCGCAACTGGCAATACACGCTGCAATTCACCGGCCCCACCGGCACCAATGCCGTGGAAGCCGCGCTGAAGATCGCGCGCCAGGTCAAGGGCCGTTCCAACGTAATTTCGTTCACGCACGGCTTTCACGGCGTCAGCGGCGGTTCGTTGGCGGTGACCGCCAACATGAAGTTCCGCGAGGCCTCGGGCTATGCGCTGGGCAACACCACGTTCATGCCTTATGACGGCTACTTCGGCCCTGACGTGGACACCATGGCGTACCTGGAGCGCATGCTGGAAGATCCCAGCAGCGGCATGGACAAGCCGGCCGCCGTCATCGTGGAAACGGTGCAGGGCGAAGGTGGCGTCAACGTCGCGACGCTGCGCTGGCTGAAAGAGCTGGAAAAGCTGTGCAAGCGCCACGACATGCTGCTGATCGTGGACGATATTCAGGTCGGCTGCGGCCGTACTGGCACGTTCTTCAGCTTCGAGGCCGCCGGCATCCGCCCGGACATCATCACGCTGTCGAAGTCGCTGTCGGGCTTTGGCCTGCCGATGTCGCTGGTATTGATGAAGCCCGAGCTGGATATCTGGAAGCCGGGCGCCCACAGCGGTACGTTCCGCGGCAACAACCTGGCGTTCGTCACGGCGACGCAGGCGCTGGAAACCTATTGGGCCAACACCGCCTTCACCGCCGACATCCAGCGCAAAGAGCGCCTGGTGCGCGACTGGCTGGAAAACCTGGTCCACAGCTATCCCAACGCCGGCCTGTCGGTGCGCGGTCGCGGCCTGATCCAGGGCTTGGTGTGCAACACCACCCCCGCGCTGGCCAACCGCATCGCGCAGCAGGCGTTCAAGAAGGGCGTCGTCATCGAGACCTCGGGCGCGCATGACGAAGTGCTCAAGCTGCTGCCGGCGCTGACGATCGAGGAAGAACTGTTGAGCAAGGGCCTGGACGTCATCGAAGCCAGCGTGGCTGAAGCGCTGAGCGAAGAAGGGCAGTCTGCCCGCATTCTGAAATTTGGAGGAAAACGTCAATGATCGTACGTAATGTCAAAGATGTCATCGGCACTGCCGACGAAGTCCGCACCGATACCTGGGTCAGCCGCCGCGTGCTGCTGAAGAAGGACGGCATGGGTTTTTCCTTCCACGAGACCACCATTTTCCCGGGCGGCCGCACTCACATTCACTACAAGAACCATCTTGAAGCGGTGTGGTGCATTGAAGGCGACGGCTCCATCGAAACCATTGCCGATGGCAAGAAGTACGACCTGGGCCCCGGCGTGGTCTACGCCCTGAACGAAAACGACGAGCACTGGCTGTGCGGTGGCAAAGAGCCGCTGCGCGTCATCTGCGTCTTCAATCCGCCGCTGACCGGCCAGGAAGTGCATGACAAAGAAGGCGTCTACGCCTTGCCTGACGCCGAAGCCAAAGCGGCTTGATAACAAGGAGGTTCGCATGATCTCACCTGCAAAGGATCCGTACGCCTCGCGTACGGACCGAGGTTCCGCCATCATCGCCCGCCAGGATCCGGTGGTTTACGAAGACGGCAAATACGCTGACGCCTTGTCCGGCGAACAAGTTGGGCAATACGAGCGCGACGGCTTCCTCTTGCTGGAAAACCTCTTCTCGGAAGAGGAAGTCCGTGCGTTGTCCACCGAGGTCGAACGCATGACGCGCGACCCGTCGATCATCCGGCGCGAGGAGTCCATCACCGAACCGGGCAGCAATGCCGTGCGTTCGATTTTCATGGTCCATGTGTTGAACCCCGTGCTGTCGCGCCTGGTGCGCGACCCGCGGCTGGTCAACGTGGCGCGCCAGATCCTCGGGTCCGAGGTGTACATCCACCAATCGCGCGCCAACATGAAGCCGGGCTTCAAGGGTAAGGAGTTCTATTGGCATTCGGACTTCGAAACGTGGCACGTTGAGGACGGCATGCCTTCCATGCGCGCGTTGAGTTGCTCGGTGCTGCTGACCGACAACAACGAGTGCAACGGCCCCTTGATGTTGGTGCCGGGTTCGCATCGCCAGTTCATCTCGTGCGTGGGTGAAACGCCCAATGAGCACTACAAGCAATCGCTGAAAAAGCAGGAATATGGGGTCCCTGACCCGGTCAGCCTGCAATTGCTGGTAGAGCAGGGCGGCATCCGCTCGATGACGGCCAAGGCGGGTTCCGTGGTGTTTTTCGACTGCAACACCATGCACGGCTCGAACAGCAACATCTCGCCGTGGCCGCGGGCCAATGTCTTCATGGTCTACAACAGCATGGAGAACACCCTGATCCCGCCCAAGTACGGCCTGACGCCGCGCCCCGAGCATATTGCGACGCGCAAGGGGTTCAAGGCGGTCACGCCGCTGGATACCTTGAAGCTGGTGGGCGGTTAAGCTCCGCCGCGTTCAGCCCGACGCCGTGCATTGACGGGCTGAACACGCCACACCGAAACCCGGGCTTTTGAACTGACCCCCGAAAGTTGGACTTTGATCCATCCTTCGGGGGTTTTTTGCATGGCAAAGTACGACGAGCAGTTCA
>NZ_JBCGCS010000034.1:0-42407 GCF_038594925.1 Achromobacter sp. JD-1
CCGGTGCAATTCATGCCCCGGCTAACCCTTGCTCCGATCGTCTATCAACCGATGTCTACTTGACAGGGGTGCTTACGCTATCTTGGGCAAAAGTCAGAGGGCCTCAAGGCGTCCGAACAACGGCAATTCGACGCCGCGATTGCTTCTTGCGGCCCTGGAAATTCTGAGAGCTGCGCCCGGGCGCGTGAGCTTGCCGGCATATCCGATCAGAGGGACGAAGAACTGGCGAGCGCATGTGTCATCCCTGCTTCTTCGTTGTGCCGTGCTGCGGTGCGATTGGTGGCGGCGAGCGGCAATGTGGTGCTCTTCGATAAACAGGGAAAGCCAACTGCAGTTCCTGCGGATTCGCCTTTCATTCAAGTCACGCCTGATCCTAGGGATGGAACGTTCCATTACACTCTTGCCGCGAGCGTTGCGGAGGCTTGGGCGATTGATGCGACCGGCTTCGCATTGGGCGGAGCGATTACGACGCTTCGAGCAAATGCCGCCGCCGCAAAAGCGGAAGCATTCCTCGCGGCGCAGGGAAGTGCGCCAGCGGCTGCGGTGGGATCGACGACCTTCAAGACATCTCACTATGCTCCTAGACTCGAGGCGATGGGCGTAAACGTGGTACGCGCTGAGGCTCAGGTTGCGGAAGCTGTAAACACGATGCGGCCAAACATGATCACCAATGCACCTATTAGCGGGCGAATGACAATTGATGGCGTTCTCGTGGAATACCGAGTCACGCTATTACCTAATGGCACGGCGAATGTTGGAACAATTTTTCCGGTGAAATAATGATGCGCTCGCTGACTGAGTGTGAAAGGAATGTGATCCGTGCGATTGCAGATTTTCTGCCGTTAGAACATCAACGTCGGCTTCTAGTTGACCTTGAACTTGCCACGGCGCATTCAGTGCTGCCGGATAACTCGGTAATAAAATTTAGCATTGCTGGCTATGACCGCCCGCCGTATGCCGGACAGCACTCCTTTGGGGTTGAGGGCGAGTTATTAGACAGGGATGGGACAAGAGTGGGCCTGCTCCTTTTCGCAGATCAGAATGGTCGACTTTTGGAGCTGGAGCTGATTCGCTGGGGTGATGGTGATCTGATCGATCCCGACTGGAAAACACTTAAACTGTATGGCGCTTCGTAGCGGTAAAAAGAGCGGTAAGGATTATTTTTCTAATTTTATTTACGCAAGATTGTTGTTTTTGGCTAAAAAGTAACGGTATTGATGATTAGTGAATTGCAAAAAAATTTGCACTGCAAAAACATGCAGGTGTAATTGGGTTGCACGAAATTAATTTGTCAGACCCTGAGGTTTCTTCACAAATTTCCAGCGAAATTCATTTTGAATCAACGGCCTGTGGGGCGAGGCGGGGTCAAACGGTTCGGTTGACGGCGATTAGGGCGCGCATGGCGCCAGTCTTATACCCTTCGTCAGGCGACCAAACCGTTTGAAAGAAGACAAGGCCACGCACGCAGTCGATAAGCACGGTACAAAGTGCCATGGCAACGCGACGGTTGACACTTAGCTAACTGGCGCGCGGACTGCCGACTGGGCAAGCGATACGGCATCGGATCAAGCGCCCCATTATCTTGAAAAATAAGGTGTCAGACTGGACTAACCCTGACGTCACCCTGCCGGTTTCTCCAGTCTGAGACTGTCCACTTCAGGGGAGGACGTCATATGAGAAGAAGTCGTCGCCGACTATATCCTCGCCTCGGGCTCAACGGACCGCGCTAATCGGGCAGTTGGGCTCGGGGCAACCATTGCAAACAGGCTGATTGATTGACCAAGGCAAATGATGGCGCCAGTTTTCAAAATATCCCGTGTCAGGGGAATTAAAACCGCTGCTTAGGCGCCGGGACTAGTCGTGCCAGGGACGGGTTTTCTCGTTAACGAAATCGGCGGAAGCTTAAAGCTGGGGTGTGTGAAGTGAAGCGTAGGCTACGAGAATTATTTAGGAGGCACGCAGTCCGTGACGGTCACTTGCGTTACGTATATGTTCTCCTCTGCTCTTTTGTGGGTGTGGGGATGCTGCTGATCGATCTGTATCAATGGCACACAGGGTGGTTGTACATCGTGGGCTTGGGTGTTGGGGCTTTTGGTGGCTACGCCGCGCAAGCTTATGTTTTAAAAATTCGCCCGTTTGAGGATCCTCCATATCCCCCGGAATGGTTGACTGAAAGAAAGACAACCCAGGTCAACGAGCCCGGTGATCGGGAAAGGGAGTGAATTACCTTTTTATGGCCCGGGGTTATGGGGAATCGCATCGTAGCCATCGGCGGGAATTGGGTTATGTGCTGTTGAGTCAGGAAAATAAGTTATTGAAGTAGCTACGATTTAGGTGGCGAGAAAGAGGTAATCCTGCCCCGTCGTTTGGTCCCTGTTGTGGACTCAAGAGGTCAGTCATGTGTCCGCCGGCCCATGCCGTCAGGCTCGCCTGTTTTTATCCCCCGGCCACCAATCGATCGAACAAATCATCCCCGCCCATCTGCCCGCCCTTAAGCATCAGCTCCACGCCATCAACGACGGGGTTGTCGCTGCGAGCAACGCTGACAGTCACGCCGGGCGCCAACACACATCGAAACGCCAAGCCCCACAAGCCAAGGGCCAGCGTGGCCTGGCTTGATGTGTCGCCGCCCGCGATGCCGACTCGTGCAAGCCGGGCTCCCGCCTGCGCGCTGGCGGTGATGATGGTGGCGGCAAGTTGCGCGGTGGCGCGGGCGGTGGAGGCGGCCTGATCGCTGGTCACCGCTTGTTCGGGGCGGTCGGTATGTACCAGCACGTTGTGGCCTTGCGCCAAGACGTGGGCTGCCAGCTGGACTTGATCGGCCACGTAGGCGGGGGATTCCAGCAGCGCTTGCACTTGCAGCGGCTGATGCGTGTAGCGCGTGCTCGCTGCAATTTGCCGCGCCGTGACGGGCGACAGGCTGCCGGCCATGACCAGCACGGGGCCGGTGGCGGCGGGCAGGGGAGTCGCGCTACTGCTTGCGGAAACAGCGGCATCACGCCCGGCACCCTTGCCATCCCACACAGCGCCTTCGCCATCACGCCCAGCACCCTTGCCATCACGCCCCGCCACCTCCCCCCCGCGCTCGAACACCGCCGCGCGCGCCAGCGCCTGTTGCACGCTGCTTGGGCCAACCGCCAACAACGGCGCACTCTCCGCCGCGCGCCAGATCAATCTGCCGATCACGGCCAGTTGTTCCTCGTAGGTCAGGTCGAACAGCACCGGGCCGTCACTGGCGCTGATCATCCCGTCGATCCAGCCATCCACTTCAGCGGCATCGTCGGCACTCCTCAGACGCGGATACGCAATATGCGGCACCGACCGAATCCCATCCAGCCCCTGCGCCGCCAGGTGCAGCCGCAGGTCAGCTTCATGCATCGGTGTGACCGGATGCCGGCTCATCACCGGATGCCGATCAATGCGATAGACCTCGGGGGCAGCCCCGGCTCGCGCGAACAATTGCGCAAAGCTGCAATAGCGTCCGATGCTGGGTTGCCCGCCCACAATCGGCACCAGCCGGTTAGGCATGTGGCGGCGCAGTTCGCGGATGGCGACGCCGATGCTGCCGACGTGCGGGGCGCTGTCGAAGGTGGAGCAGCATTTGTAGTGCAGCACGCGCGCGCCGGTGCCGGCCATGAAGCGGCCGACGGCGCGTAGTTCCGTTTCCATATCGGCGGGGGACATGGCGCGCGCTGCGCCCGCGATGCCGATGGCGTCCAGCGGGCCGGCGCGGCGCAGTTGTTCGGGCGTGGGCACGCCCAGGAACAGCAAGCCGCGCAAGCCGGCGCGTGCGACTTCGGCTAGCGTGTCGGTGGCGCCGGTGAAATCGTCGCCGTACCAGCAGACGCGGGGTGCGGTTAGGCTGCCCGCGTCATCCGCGCGGCCTGGGCCGTCCATATCTTTAGCGCTGCCAACCCCACCGCCAGCGCTCCCGACACCCGCAGTCATGCCCGCCCGCCAAAGAACTCCAGCGCCCGCTGCAACTCCGGCGCATTCCCCGCAAAGTCCTCCAACGCCTGCCCATCCCGCACCGCCTGCCATGCTTGCCGAATGCTCTGTACACCAGCAGCCGGCCCATCCGGATGCGCCAAAATCCCACCACCCGACATGAACATCAGATCGTCAGTACGCACCGCCGCCCACGTTGCAGGGACGGTGCCGGCCCATTGGCCGGACGAGAACGCGGGCATGACCGGGTCGTCGATGCCGGGCGTGAGCGACGCCAGGCAGTCGCGCGCGGATTCCACGACTTCGCTGTCTTCCTGTGCAAACTTGCCTTGCAGTCCATGCACGTGCATATGGTCCACGCCGGCCAGCCGCCACAGGGTTTGATACGCCTGAAAGCCAATCCCCAGCAAGGGCGCGCGCGACAAGGCGCCGAAGCCGTTACGGTGTCCGTGCAAGGCCAGCGGCGTGCTGCGGCGCAGGGTCTGGATGGCTGAAAAACCGCACCAGTTCAGGCTGGCCATGACGCAGGAGCCGCCTTCGCGTTCGATCAGGTCGGCGTGGCGGCGCATGGCGTCGGTTTCGTCGCTGATGTTGAAGGCCACCATCACCTGGCGGCCCGTGCGTTCGCGGTGGGCGCGCACCACCGCCATGACGGCGGCGACGCGTTGTGCCAGCGGCGCGTGCGCCGGGTTGGCGCAGACTTCGTCGTCTTTGATGAAGTCCACGCCCGCCGCGCACAGTTGGGCGACCAGATGCGCGGTCTGCTCGGGCGACAGGCCCACGTTGGGCTTGATGATGGTGCCCACCAGCGGGCCCTTTGCCACGCCGGTCAGTTGCCGCGTGCCGGCGATGCCCACTTGCGGCATGTCGAACTGCGCGCGGTAGTTGGCGGGCAGCTCCATGCTTTCCAGGCGCAGGCCGGTGACTTCGCCCAGGTCGTACAGGTTGCCGCCGACGGTAGCCGCCAGCGTGGGCAGGTTGGCGCCCACGTTGGCCACGGGAAAGGCGATGCGCACGCGGGCGCGCTGGTACTTGCCGGGCATGCCGCCCGGTTGGCGCGCCATCCAGGCGTTGGGCAGGCTGGGCGTGTCGGTGGTGTCCAGCAGGTCGATGGCTTCGATGCGCGCGCGCGCGCGGGCGCGCAGCTCATCGGTCTCGCCTTGCACGCGGGTGAAGGTGCCGCAGGACTGCTCGCCCGCCATCACTTCGGCGACCCGCGCGGGGTCCATCGGGGTCTCGATCAGGTAGGTCGCGCTAAAGGACTGGGAATTCATAAGCTTGGGAATTCAAAGGGGGCGGCGGGCGGCAAAGTTAGGTCAGCAAGGGACAGCAGGCGTCAGCAGGGATAAGCAAGCGACAGAGGCATCAACTGGCAGCCGCAGGCGTCCCCAGGCTTCAGCAAGCCTCAACCGACGTCAGCAGGCTTCAAAGACGGGACAAATCCGGGAACGGGCGGACCGGATCCTTGCCGTCCCAGCCGTTGGCGCTTTCTCGGATCAGGTCGAACAGGCGGCCCTTGGGGCCGGCCACTTCCGACAGTTCGATGACGGTGCCCGGGTGGTATTCGGTGTCGAAATAAATGAAGCGGCCTTTCTCGCCGACTTCGCCGCTCATCTTGGGCTTGAAGCCCTGGGCCAGCAGGCGTTCCAGGTCGGCGTCGTAGCTCTCGGTCCAGTAGGCCACGTGTTGCAGGCCGGTGCGGCCGGCTTGCAGGAAGTCGCGGTACATGGACGGCACGTCGTTGCGCGTCTGGATCAGTTCAACCTGCACGAAGCCGGAATTGGCCAGCGCAACCGAGTTGTGCGGCTGGTGGCTTTCACCGTCGTACTGGTAGTTGACGATCGGCACGCGCGGGTTGTAGTACCAGGGGCCCACGCCCAGCGTGGTGCTCCAGTACTCCATGGCGGCTTCGATGTCGTGCACCACATAACCGAGTTGGCGGATTTCGCCCAGAAAACGACTCATGATGGATCTTTATAAAGAGGGAGGCGGAAGGGGAGGCGGCCCGGCGCGGATTCACGCGCGGGCCGCGTCAGGTCACAGGAAGCCGATGGAGAACCAGGGGAAGGCGGCCACGACGATCAGCCCGATCAGCAGCGCCGCGACATAACCCCAGATGGGGCCGATGCCCTCGTTGGGATCGACGCGGCTGATGGCGCAGGCGCCGTAGTAGCCCACGCCGAAGGGCGGCGCGAACAGGCCGATGCCCATGGCGAAGATGACGACCATGGCGTAGTGCACTTCGTGCACGCCGGCCTGCACCGCGATCGGGAACAGCAGCGGGCCGAACAGCACGATGGCGGGAATGCCCTCCAGCACGCTGCCCAGGATGATGAAGGCCACGATGGACACCGCCAGGAAACCGTAGCTGCCACCGGGCATGTCGGCCATCAGTTGCGCCAGGTCGCCCGAGAAGCCGGACTGCGTCAGCGCCCATGCCATGGCCGTGGCGCAGCCCACGATCAGCATGATGGCGCCGGACAGCGATGCGGTCTCGATCAGCATGGGGCGCAGGCGCGCCCAGTCAAAGCGGCGATAGATCAGGATGCCGATCACCGCCGAATACACGATGCCGATAGTGGACACCTCGGTAGCGGTCGCCACGCCTTCGACCACCGCGGCGCGGATCACAAAGGGCAGGGCCACGGCGGGCAGCGCAATCACGAAGAAGCGGCCGATCTCTTTGAGGCTGAAGCGTTGCACCAGGCTCAGGTCTTCCTTGCGATAGCGCCACCACACCACCGAGCACAGGGCCAGGCCCAGCACCACGGCGGGCAGCAGGCCGCCCGTGAACAGCGCGGCGATCGACACGCCAGTGACCGAACCGATGGTGATCAGCACGATGGACGGCGGAATGGTTTCCGTCTGCGCGCCGGTGGCCGACAGCAGCGCCACCAGATCGCCGGGCTTGGCGCCGCGCTTGCGCATTTCCGGGAACAGCACGGGCGCAATGGCGGCCATGTCGGCGATCTTCGAACCCGAGATGCCGGACACCAGATACATGGCGCCGATCAGCACGTACGACAAGCCGCCGCGCACGTGGCCCAAAAGGCTGGCCAGAAACTGGATCATGGCGCGCGCCATGCCGGTCATCTCAATCAAGGAACCCAGGAAGATGAACAGCGGCACGGCCAGCAACATCAGGTGCGACATGCCTTCGTCCAGCCGGCCCACCATCACTTCCATGGGCGTGTTGGTGGTCAGCGCCAGGTACGAGAAGGTGGCCAGCGCGAACGAAAACGCAATCGGCACCCCTGAAAACACGGTGGCCGCCACGATGCCCACGAAGAAGATCACCAGGTTCAGCTTGCCCAGGCCCTGGAACAGGGGTTGGGCCAACCAGAACAGGGCGACCACCGCGGCCACGCCCACCAGGGCCACCAGCACCTGGCGTACCGGCGTGGTGCGCAACAGGCGCAGCATGGCCACCACGGCCATTAGCGCCATGCCCACGGGAATGGCGGCGGCGCGCCACGCGTTGCTGAGTTCCAGCGCGGGCGTGGTGATGAAGTGTTCTTCGTGCGCGTATTCGATGGCGGGCGCCAGGATCAGCACCAGGAACGCCAGCGACGCGGCCAGCGCGGCGGTTTCCAACTGCGCGCGCCGCGCGGGGCTGACGTTGTTGACCAGGGCCGTCATCCGCATGTGCTCGCCGCGCCGCAAGGCAACCACGGCGCCCAGCATCGACAGCCACAGGAACAGGATGGAGGCCAGTTCGTCGGACCAGACCAGCGGGCTATGGAAGACGTATCGCGCGACCACCCCCGCGAACAGCACGCAGATCTCGACCAGCACGATCGCGGCCGCAACGTGTTCGACCACGCCGCCCAGCACGCTGTCCAGCGCGTTGGCGGCGCGCCGCAAGGGGTTGGCCGGCAGCACCGGGGCGGCGGCGTGGGAAGCGGACAGGGACGACATGACGCGACCTCAGGCCAGCTTGCCGACGCTTTGTTCCAGCAGCGACCAGGCTTCGTTGCCGAAGCGGCCCTGCCATTCCTTATAGAAGCCCGCCGTGCGCAGTGCCTGGCGGAAGGTGTCCGGCGCCGGCTGGTTGAATTGCAGGCCCTTGGATTCCAGGTCCGACTGTACCGACGCGTTCAACTTCTTGATGTCTTCGCGCTGGGCCAGGCCGGCTTCGTTGATGCCGCGCGCCACGATGGTCTTCAGGTCTTGCGGCAGGCCTTCCCACATGCGGCCGTTGGCGATGAACCAGTAGCCGTCCCAGATGTGGTTGGTCAGCGAACAATACTTCTGCACTTCGTACAGCTTGGCCACCTGAATGATGGGCAGCGGGTTTTCTTGCGCGTCCACCACCTTGGTCTGCAACGACGAATACACCTCGCTGAACTGCAAGCTGGCGGGCGCGGCGCCCAGGCCCTTGAACATGGAAATGGGCAACGAACTGACCGGCACGCGGATCTTCAAGCCGTCCATATCGGCGGCCGTCGACACGGGCGCCTTGCTGCTGGTGGTTTGGCGAAAGCCGTTGTCCCACATTTTTTCAAAGGCGTAGAGCTTGCGCTGCGCGATGGCGGCGCGCACGTGTGCGCCGAGCGCGCCGTCCATGGCGGACCAGACCTGGTTGTAGTCCTTGAAGGCGAAGCCCACGGCGTTGATGGCGGCCACCGGCACCAGCGTGGCGATAACCAGCGCCGACGGGGTGAAGAAGTCGATGCCGCCCGAGCGCACTTGCGCCAGCATGTCGGTGTCGCCGCCCAATTGGTTGTTCGGGAAAATCTTGATGTCGACGCGGCCGTTGCTTTCCTTAAGGATGCGTTCGGCGGCTTCTTGCGCGCGGATGTTCAGCGGATGCGTCACCGGCAGGTTGTTGCCGTACTTGAGCGTGTAGTCGGCCGCGCGGGCAATCAGCGGGAATCCGCCGGCCAGGGCAACGGCGGGCACCGCGCAAAGGCGACGCAAGGCACTACGGCGTGTGAGCAGCTTCATGCTTGTCTCCAAAATGTCTTTATGATGTTTTTTGATGTGCCACAACAGCGCCAAACCCATGCGGCAGACTGGACAATAGTGAATTGCCGCTATCATCGTCAAACTTCTTTCATGATGGTTTTTGATGTGAATAAAGCCTCCCCCGACCGTAAGCTTGCAAGATTGGCCGATGTGGCGGCGCGCGCCGGCGTGTCCACCGCCACGGCCGACCGCGTGTTGAACCGCCGCCCCGGCGTGCGCGCCAACACCGCGCAGAAGGTCTTCAAGGCCGCCATTGAACTGGACTATCTGCCCGAACAGGAACTGGCCGCCGCCGTGCCCGCCGAGCCGATGCGGCTGGTGTTCCTGCTGCCGCGCGGCAGCAACCGCTATCTGCGCATGCTGGGCGATACCGTCAGCTACGCGCACGAACACTTCGCGCCGCTGAACGCCAAGTGCCAGATTGAATACGTGGAAAGCTTCAACCCCGACGCGCTGGCCCAGGCCTTGGCCAAGCACGGCAAGCGTGCCGACGGCATTGCGTTCATGGCGCTGGAACACCCCGTGGTGCGCGAAGCAGTCAACACGCTGGCGCAGCAGGGCGTGCCCACGGTGACCTTGATTTCCGACCTGGCCAACAGCGCCCGCACGGCCTATGTGGGGCTGGACAACCGCGCCGCCGGCCGCACGGCGGGCTACCTGATCGCACGCTTCATCGGCCCGCGCGCCGCCCATGTGGCCTTGATTGCGGGTTCGCGCCATTACCGCGCACACGAGGAACGCGAAAGCGGTTTCCTGCAGTTGTATGCCGAGCAGTTTCAGGCGATGCAGGTGGTGGATTTGCGCGAAGGCTATGACGATGCGCAGCGCAACTACGAGCAGACGCGGCAATTGCTTGAGCAATATCCCAACCTGGCGGGCATTTACAACATCGGTGGGGCGTCCGACGGCGTGGCGCGGGCCTTGAAGGAAGCCGGCTTGCAGCATCGCGTGGTGTTCATCGGCCATGGGCTGACGCCGGACACACGCTCGCTGCTGATCGACGGCACCATGGACGCCGTCATCACGCAAAGCCCGATGGAAGCGCTGATGAGCTGCGTGCGCATTTTCAGCAACCTGCGTGACAAGCGCAGCGCGATGAACGGGGTGGAACTGGCGCGCAGCCAGGTGATCTTCCGGGAGAATTTGCCTTGATGCCTTTGTTCAACATGCAGCGCTTGCTATTTAACTGCCTAGGCAGATAAAATCACCGAACCGCGATCCACAGGGCTTGTTGCCCGAAGCCATCGCCATCCTCGCGTCACTCCTGCAACGAGACACCATGGCTGCTGCTACCCCTTCCGTGCTGGACAAGTTCTACACCGGTGAACTCGGCTTCATGGTCACGTCCGTGCGCAACGGCATCCACGATGCGCTGGAGCGCGAGCTGGCGCCGTTCGAGCTGACCACGCCGCAGTACGTGGTGTTGAACTGCCTGGCCCGGGGCTGGGGCCGCACGCCCAGCGACTTCTGCCGGGTGCTGGCGTATGACTCGGGCGCGATGACCCGGCTGCTGGACCGCATCGTGGCGAAGGGCTTCATCCGCCGCGTGGAAAACGAAGCTGACCGCCGCAGCCATTTGATTGAACTCACCGAATTGGGCCAAGCCGCCTTGCCGCAAGCCTTCGCGGCGACGGACGTGGTGATGCGCCGCCTGCTGGCGGGGTTTTCGGAAGACGATGCGCAGACCTTGCACCTGTTGTTGTCGCGCTTGCTGGCCAATGCGCAACACGGACAGAAAACCGACTGAGTATGAACTGAGCAGACGGAGCCGTTTTTCGGCGCCGTTTTTTTATAAGCATTTACCTGCCTAGGCATATACAGCCTGGGCACAAATATGGATCACAGCCATGCAAGCTGCTGCTGCTTCCCCTGCAACATCCCCGCCGCCGGCTCTGCTGGCGACCATCGGCGCGCTCACCTTCATCGACTTTCTGCAGAACGGCATGGTCACCTTTGCCGCCACGCCCATCATGGGCGAGATCGGCGCCAGCCCCGAGGAATACACCGCCATTGCCGTCATCTACGCCTGCGTGGCGGTGGTGATGATTGCCTTGCAAGCTTGGCTGGTGCATCACCTGGGCCAGCGCCGCTATCTGCTGGCTTCCCTGGGCGCGGCGGCGATGGGGGCGGTGGTGTGCGCGTTGTCCGTGGGCCAGGGCGGTTTCCTGGCGGGCCGGGTGCTGATGGCGATTGGCTGCGCGGCGATGCTGACGTCGTCGCGGCTGACGGTGAACTTGATTCCGCCCGGCCCGGGGCGCTTTCATGGCATCAAGGCCTTGGCCACGGGGCTGTGTACCGGCACGGCGCTGGGGCCCTTGCTGGCTTCGGCGGCGGTGGATCACGATGGCTGGCCGCTGATGTTCTGGCTGGTGGCGGGGTTGTCGGTGTTGGCCATGGTGCCGGTGGCGCTCTCCATGCCGGGCAGGCAAGGGCAGGCTACCGTTGCCGGGCAGGCGCGGCTGGCGCCCATCGCGGCATTGGGCCTGGGCAGTTTCCTGCTGCTGCATGCCTTGCAGCGGTCCTATTACGACTTCTTCAGTGACCGCCATCAACTGGCGCTGTTCGCCGTGGCAGGGGTCGCCGCGCTGGCCTATTTCGTTCGATCCGAAACGCACACCGGCGCGCCGCTGCTCAAGCTGGGCGGCATGAAAGAAGTGCGTTATCTAAGCGGCCTGGCGCTCTTCATGTTCAGTTATGTGATGCTGGGCGCCAACGGCTATCTGGTGCCCCAGATGCTGCAACGCGCGCTGGGGCTGTCGTGGTCCAACACCGGCATGTTTTTTTCGATGGGCCTGGGAGCGGGGGTGCTGACTTTTGTAGTGATGGCGCAGTTGATTGCGCGCTGGCCGTCGCCGCGCAAGTTTTTCGTGGCGGGCTTTGTGGCGCTGGCGACGTTCGGCGTGTTGATGTCCGGGCTGACGCCCACGGCCCACCCCTGGACCGACGTCTTGCCCGCGCTGGCCTGCTATGGCGTGTTCATCATGGTCATCATGCCCGTCACGGCGATGAGCGCCTTTTCGGGGCTGACCCATGACGCGGCGGTGTTCGCGCACGCGCAGCAGCTCAAGAACATGCTGGCGCAGGTGGGGCAGGCGCTGGGCATCATGGCGGCCACGGTCAGTCAGCAGTGGCTGACCACCAAGCACTACAACGTGTTGAAGGAGAGCATTGCCGAGGGCAATGCCAATTTTGAAGCGGCCAAGGCGCAGCTCAGCAACGTGTACGCGGCGGTGGCCGATCCCGCCCAGGCGCAGCGGATGGCGATGGCGCGGATTGCGCAGATCCTAGATCAGCAATCGGTGCTGCTGGCCAACCTGGACCACTTCCGTGCGTTGGCCGTGTTGGCCGTGATGGGGGTGCTGGTGAGCTGGACGCAGCGGGTGTTTCGGTAGTGCTGGATTCGGTAGCGCTGGATTCCGTCGCGCTGGACCCGTCAGCCATGAATTTTGTCGCCCTGGCTTTCAGTTCCCGCCCAATTGCCCGATCACCTGCCTTGCCACGTCCGCCAGCGACAAGCCGCCGTCCATGGCGGCGCGTTGCAGGCGTTCATGCGCGGCCTGCTCGGTCAGCCCGTACTGGCTGATCAGCAGCCGCTTGGCGCGGTCGATGCGCTTTCTTTCTTCCAGCGCGCCGCGCACCGTGTTCAAGGCGTCGTCGGTGCGCTGCATGCGCAAGGTCTGTTCGCGCATCATTTCCAGCACCGAGCGTTCCAGCACGCTGCCCACGCCGTCCGCGGGTGGCGTGTCCACGATGCGGCTTTGCACGCTGAACACCATGCTGGGCGCACGGCCGCTGGCGTGGTCGGCATAGCGCGCCAACAGCAGTTGGCGGTCGTCGAGTTCCTGGCGGGTTTCGGCAATGCGGCGTTCGCATTGCTGCGCCAGCGCCTGGGCCAACAGGCTTTCCACTTCGCGCATGGCGTCGATGCGCGCCGTGTACAGGTCGAACCACAGCTCAGCCAGGGCGCCGTCCACGCGCTGCTCGGCAGAGGTGCGTTGCGCCATGTCGCGCATGCGCTCAACCGGCTGGCCTTGTTGCTGGATGCGTTCCCAACATTGCAGCGCGGCGTCTTGCGCGTATTGCGCATAGATGTCGAAGCTGCGGGCCTGGTGGGCGGCCAGGCCCAGCATGCGCGCCTTTTGCGCGTCGGTGAAGAAGCCGGCCGTAAAACCGATGACGCCCGCCGCGCGTTCCTGGCCGCTGAGTTCCTTACCCTGCATGAAGTTCAGCAGGGCGACCAGGATGCGAGTGACGCCGGGGTCCAGCGCGGAATCAGCGGCTTCGAACACCACGGCCAGCAGGCTGCTGATGATTTGCGTGAAGCGCGCGTCGGCGTCGTCGGCGGGCACGGCGTGGTCGCGCACCTGGCGGCGCAGGCCCGGCAATTCGTCCAGACGGAATAGCGCAAAGGCAATGCAGTTGAGCAAGCGCGCCTTGTCGCTGCCGTGCGGGGTCTTGGCGGCAATGGCGTCCAGGAACCCGCGTACGTCGGTTTCCACGCGGGTGGCGTCTTGCACCAGCGTCGCCAGCGTTTCCTGCTGGCTGTCCGGAGCATTGCACAGCGTCAAATTCGAATACCCGCGTTCCTTTTGCAGGGCGTGCACCAGCGCGCTGATGTGCACGGTCAGCTCGCAGGTGACGGCCAGGCTTTCCAGGCCATGGAGTTCACTGCGCCGCGCGGCAAGCAGAAAGCGCAGGGGCGGCGGGATGTGGCGTTCGACCATAAGGTGGGGTTGTGATCAGGCGCTGCGGCGCAGCAGCGGTTCGGCGGACGGCAGGGGAAAGCGGGGCTGGACGAAGGGGACCGTGGGGGTGGCAAGGTCGGCGGCCTCGGCGGGGTGGGCAGGGTAGGCCAAACCAACCGCGCCCGCCACTTCCAGCACCTGGCACGCCGCCACTTGGCCAATGACCAGCACGGCGGGGCTGCGCAACTGGAAGGCGGCGGCGTCCTGGGCCATGCTGGCAAGCGTCGAGCGGCATTCGCGCTGATCCGCCAGCGAAGCGCGTTCGATCATCGCCACGGGCATGTCGGGGGCCATGCCGGCGTTCAGCAATTGGCTGCTCATGTCCTGCAATTTGGCCACCCCCATGTAGACCACCAGCGTCGTGCCGCTCTTTGCCAGCCCCGTCCAATCCGGCGTGGCGCCGTCCTGGGAATGGGCGGTGATCAGTGTAACGCCCTGGGCCATGCCGCGTTGGGTCAGGGGGATGCCGCAGGCGGTGGCGGCAGCCAGCCCGGCGGTGATGCCGTTGATGATTTCACAGGCCACGCCGTGGTCGCTCAACCATTGGGCTTCTTCGCCGCCGCGCCCGAAAATGCAGGGGTCGCCGCCCTTCAAGCGCGCCACCCGCAGGCCTTGGCGGGCGTAGCGCAGCATCAGCCGCTGAATGAATTCCTGCGGGGTAGAACGGCAGCCGCCGCGCTTGCCCACGTACACCAGCCGCGCCTGCGGGCAGTAGTCCAGCACCTGCGGGTTGACCAGGTCGTCCACCAGCACGACGTCGGCCTGGCCCAGCACGCGTACGGCTTTCAGGGTGAGCAACTCGGGGTCGCCGGGGCCGGCGCCAATCAGCCAGACGGAGGGGGACAGGGCGGTGCTTCCGAACATGGTGTGCTCCAGAATTCAGCGATCAAGCAAAAGAAAGATGACGAGGGCAAACAGGATCAGGCTCAGGCCTTTCCAGAATGCCAAGGGGTTGCGTTCCAGCAGCGGCAGGCGTTCGCCCCGGCGCGCGGCCTCGGGCGGATGGCGCAGCGCATGCGTGAATTCCGATAATTCGGCCGTGCGCTGGGCCGGGTCGGGGTGCAAGGCGCGGCTAAGCACGCCGTCGATCCATGCCGGCAGTTCGCGCTCACGGTCCAGCACCGACACATAGTTCAGCCGCATCTGCGCGGCGCGGCTGCGGGCGCGCGCTACGTCCGCGCCGTAGGGCAGGCGGCCGGACAGCATCTGGTACAGCATCGCGGCCAGGGAATACAGGTCAGATCGCGGCGTGCCGGCTTCGCCCAGGAAGTACTCGGGCGCGGCGTATTGGGCGGTGCCCAGCATGGCCGGCGCATCGTCGTCTTGGCTGGCGCCGTCCCACAAGCCGGCCGCTTGCGTCGAACCCAGGTCGATGATGCGGGCCACGCCATCGTCGCCGATCAAGATGTTGTCGGGCCGCAGATCCTGATGCACGATCTCCAGCCGGTGAAACGCTTGTAGGCCGCGTGCAATCTGTTCAATCAGCGTCACCGCCTGGTCCAGCGTGGGGCGCGGATGCTCGGCCATCCAGCGCGTCAGTGTGCGGCCCGGCAGGTATTCGCTGACCGTATAGAGATAACGCCGCGTGCGCGGCATCGGCCAGGCGCGCACCACGTGGCGGCTGTCGATACGGCGCGCAATCCATTCCTCGGTCAGCAGCCGTTCCAGATAGGCCGGGTCGTGGCGCAGGTCCAGCGACGGGATCTTGATGACGACCTTATCGCCGCTGTCGATGTCCTCTGCCAGGTAGACGTGGCTGCGGTGGCTGGCCTGCAACTCGTCCTGAATGCGAAAGCCTTCGAATTCCATGCCGGCCGCCAGCAACGGCGGGCAGGGCAGGTTCAGGCTGTAGCGCGCGATTTCATCGGCGCGGCGCGCGGGCAGCGCATCCACGCGGACGATCTGCACGGTCAGGTTGTCGTCGCTGCCGCGTTCGAACGCCAGCCGGGCCAGGCTGCGCGCCGCCGCGTCCAGCGTGTTGGGATGCGCGGCGATGGCGGCTGCCACATCGCTCGCATTGATGTGTTCATACACGCCGTCGGTGGCCAGCAGAAAGACGTCGCCCGCTTCCAGCGGCTGCGTGTGATAGTCGATTTCAAGGTGGGGCGCCAGGCCCAGCGCGCGCCCCAGATAGCTTTTGTCTTGCGAGATCCAGACGCGATGGTCGTCGGTCAATTGCTCCATCGCGCCCGCGCGCAGCCGGTAGATGCGCGCGTCGCCAATATGCAGGATGTGCGCGGTGGTGGCCTTCAGCACCATCACGGTCATGGTGCAGACGTAGCCCCGGTCGGCGTCGCGCGGTTGGTCGGGGTGATGGCGCTGGCGCGTTTGCGCATGCAGCCAGCTATTGGCCGCGCTTAGCACTTTGTGCGCGGATTTTTTCACTGACCAGGTTTCGGGCGTGCAGTAATAGTCTTCCAGGAAGCTCGCCACGGCGGTCTCGCTGGCAATGTGGCTGACCTGGCTGCTGCTGATGCCGTCGGCCAGCGCCACCGCCACGCCCTTGGTGCCCAGCAGGGGTTCGCCCGGCACGCACAGGCCGTGAAAGTCCTGGTTGACGGGCTTTCTGCCGGGTTCGGTGTGCTGGCCCACCGTCACCTGCAAAGAGGCGGCGGTGGGCTTGAACCCGGGCTCAAACCCGGGCTTAAACCCGGGCTCGGGCTCGCGGCGGTCCATCACGGTTGGCGTCCTGGCGCGTGATCAGTTGAAGCGGCGCTTGGGAGCGGTCTTCATGTGCGTCGTGTACAAGGTCAGCCCGGTCAGCGAGAGGCCACCGATCAGGTTGCCCAGCACCACGGGGATCTCGTTCCAGATCATGTAGTCCATGATGGAAAAATTGCCCCCCATGATCATCGCCGACGGGAACAGGAACATGTTGACGATGGAATGCTCGAAGCCCATTGCGAAGAACAGCATCACGGGCATCCACATGGCAATTACCTTGCCGCTGACCGACGTGGAAATCATGGCGCCAACCACGCCCAGCGACACCATCCAGTTGCACAGCACGCCCCGGATGAAGATGGTGAGCATGCCGCCCGCGCCGTATTCCTTGTAGCCCAGCGTGCGGTTTTCACCGATGTGCGAAATGACTTCGCCGACCTTGTTGGGCGGCACGGAAAAGCCGTAGGTGAACACAATCGACATCAGCACCGCCACCGTCAGCGCACCCAGAAAGTTGCCGACAAAGACATAGCCCCAGTGCTTTAGGATGCCTTTGAAGGTTACGCCCGGGCGTTTGTCGAACAGCGCCAGCGGCGTCAGCACGAACACGCCCGTCAACAGATCGAAGCCCATCAGGTACAGGATGCAAAAGCCCACGGGGAACAGCGCCGCGCCCAGGATGGGCGAGCCGGTCTGCACGGTGACCGTCACCGCGAACACGGCGGCAATGGCCAGGATGGCGCCCGCCATGAAGGCGCGGATCAGCACGTCGCGCGTGGCCATGTAGATTTTGGATTCGCCGGCGTCCACCATCTTGGTGACGAATTCGGAAGGGACAAGGTAGGACATGAGTTACCTATCGTGTTGATGATTGTGAAAAGGGAAACGCGCGGTCAGGCGATTTCAACGGTGTCGCCGTTGAACCGGGCCTGCCAGGTGCGCAACTGCTGTTCGGGGTACTGCACGCAACTTCCATCCGCTAGACGGAAGTGCTGCTTGTAGAGCGGCGAGGCCACCACCAGGCTGCCGCCCAGGTGGCCGACCAGGCCGCGCCCGATGACGTTGGCGCCGGATTTCGGGTCGCGGTTTTCAATGGCGTAGAGCGGGTTGCCATCGGCTGCGGGCACGTAGAACAAGGCAATCTGCTGGCCGTCCAGCAAGACGACCACGCCGGAGTCGGCCACCAGGTCGTCGCGGGTGCAGACGGCGCGCCAAGCTGGCGTGGCGGAAGCGGGAACGGAAGCGGAAGCGGAAGCGGCGGCGGCCAGGGCGGAAGCATTCATCAGACGATCTCCTCGGCAATGGGAATGACGCGCGCGGGCTTGCGATCAAGCTCGGCGGCTCGCGCGGGCCGGGGCTGGCCGCGTTCTTCCACGAATTGAATGTCCGGGTCGCCGCCGCGCTCGTTGACGAAGGTGCGAAAGCGCTTGAGCTTTTCCGGGCTGCTGACGGTGTTGGCCCATTCGCATTCATAGCGGTCCACCACCAGTTGCATCTGCGCTTCCAGTTCGGCGGCCAGGCCCAGGCTGTCGTTCAGCACCACGTCTTTCAGATAGTCCAGCCCGCCTTCCAGCGACTCGCGCCACACCGAGGTGCGTTGCAGCTTGTCGGCGGTGCGGATGTAGAACATCAGCACGCGGTCGATGATGCGGATCAGCGTGGCGTCGTCCAGATCAGTGGCGAACAGTTCGGCGTGGCGCGGGCGCATGCCGCCGTTGCCGCACACGTACAGGTTCCAGCCGTTCTCGGTGGCGATGACGCCGATGTCCTTGCTTTGCGCCTCGGCGCATTCGCGGGTGCAGCCCGACACGGCAAACTTCAGCTTGTGCGGCGAACGCAGGCCCTTGTAGCGGTGTTCGATGTCCAGCGCCATGCGCACGCTGTCTTGCACGCCATAGCGGCACCAGGTGCTGCCCACGCAGGACTTCACCGTGCGGGTCGACTTGCCGTAGGCGTGCCCGGTTTCAAAACCGGCGGCGATCAGCTCGCTCCAGATGTCCGGCAGTTCATGCAGTTGCGCGCCGAACAGGTCGATGCGCTGGCCGCCCGTGATCTTCGTGTACAGCTTGTACTTCTTGGCGACGGCGCCGATGGCGATCAGGCCGTCTGGCGTGATCTCGCCGGCCGGAATGCGCGGCACCACCGAATAGGTGCCGTTCTTCTGCATGTTCGCCATAAAGGTGTCGTTGGTGTCTTGCAGCGGCACCAGGCGCGGTTCCTGGATGGGGCGGTTCCAGCACGAGGCCAGGATGGAGCCCACGGCGGGCTTGCAGATGTCGCAGCCGACGTGGCCCTTGCCATGGCTTGCCAGCAATTCTTCGAACGTTTCAATGCCGCCCACGCGCACGATGGCGTAGAGCTCCTGGCGCGTATAGGCAAAGTGTTCGCACAGGCTCTTGTCGACCACCACGCCCCGGCTGGCCAGTTCGTGTTCCACCACTTGCTTGAGCAGTGCGGCGCAACCGCCGCAGCCCGAGGCCGCCTTGGTGCAGCTTTTGACGCCAGCCAGGTCCGTGCAGCCGCCGTCGATGGCGGCGCTGACGGCGCCCTTGCTGACGTTGTGACAGGAGCAGATGGTGGCGGTGGCGGGCAGCGCGTCCATGCCCAGCGCGGGCGCGGCGCTGCTGGCGGGCAGGATCAGGCTGGCGGGGTCGGCGGGCGGCGCGATGCCGTTCTGCGCGTATTGAAGCAGCGTGTCGTAGTAGCGGTTGTCGCCCACCAGCACCGCGCCCAGCACGCGCTTGCCGTCGCCCGACACCACCAGGCGGCGATAGCTGGCGCCGGCTTCGTCGATAAAGCGGTAGCTGCGCGCGCCCGGCGTCGTGCCATGCGCGTCGCCAATCGAGCCCACGTCCACGCCCAGCAGCTTGAGCTTGGTGGACATGTCGGCGCCGGTGAACGTGTGTTCCGATGCGCCGCACAGTTCGGCCGCGGCGATGCGCGCCATCTGGTAGCCGGGTGCCACCAGGCCGAACACGCTGCCGTTCCAGGCGGCGCATTCGCCGATGGCGTAGATGTGTTCGTCGCTGGTGCGGCAATGGTCGTCAATGGCCACGCCACCGCGTTCGGCCAGCGTCAGGCCCGCCTTGCGCGCCAACGCCACTTGCGGGCGGATGCCGGCGGAAAACACAATCAGGTCGGTTTCCAGCGGCGCGCCTTCGGCAAAGCGCATTCGGTAGCGATACTGTGTGCCGGGCTTGATGTCCTGCGTGGCGCGCGACAGATGCACGCCCACGCCCAGCGCCTCGATGCGCGCCTTCAAGGCCGCGCCGCCTTCCTCGTCCAACTGCACCGGCATCAGGCGCGGCGCGAACTCCACCACATGCGCTTCCAGGTTCAGCGACTTCAAGGCGTTGGCGGCTTCCAGGCCCAGCAGGCCGCCGCCCACCACCACGCCCCGGCGCGCGCCTTGGGCGGCTTCGCGGATCAGGTCCAGGTCGTCGATGCTGCGATACACCAGGCGCGACGTGCCCTCGGCGCCAGCGATGGGCGGCACGAAGGGGTAGGAGCCGGTGGCCAGCACCAGCTTGTCGTAACCGACGCGGCCATTGGCGGTAATGACTGCTTGCGCGTGGCGGTCGATGTCCAGCACCGGCTCGCCCAGATGCAGCGTGAGCCCGTCGCGTTCGTAGAAGGCGGCATCGCTCATCGACATGGATTCGGCGTCGCGGCCGTTCAGGTATTCGGACAGGTGAACACGGTCGTAGGCGCGGCGCGTTTCCTCGCCATAGACGTGGATGCGATAGCGCTCAAGCGCGCCTTGGGCGATCAGTTGTTCGACGCAATGGTGGCCCACCATGCCGTTGCCGATCACGACCAAGGTCTGCAAGGATGCGGGAGTGGCCGCTGCTTTCATGAATATCCCCAGGCTTGTGGTTTGGGTTTCAAAAGACAAAAAGCGCCCTGGACCTTTCGGTCGGGGCGCCTTTGCCGGTACTGCTTGAATTGTGCTGCGGGCCTTGCGGCCTGCATGAACAACTTAAGCAAAGACCATGCCAGGTTTTCGTAAGGGAGCCGTGGGGCAGAGTTACGCGCGGGGCGTCATAGGGGAAAGCGCGGGCAAGCGCGGAATCCAGGCGCTGATCAAGCCAGCCCGGCGATGCGGGTGGCTGGCGCTGAATGCTTCAAAGCGGTGCAAGCCGTTGTGCGCCCCGCACTGATTTGGCGCAGCGCAACATGGCGGGGCAGGGTTGATTCAGTGACGCGCGGCTGTCCTTGTTCTGGTTTTGCTGGATCAGGAACACCATCAGGAACGTGACGATGGTGGTGCCGGTGTTGACCACCAATTGCCAGGTTTCGGAATAGCTTTTGGGGGGCGCGATGGGTCCTTGGCCGTCTCTTTCGCCTCGCCGGATAAGCAACGTGACGCTTACTTGGGCCGAGGCTCGCGCAGCCCTTTATCAGGGGCCGCCAGTTCCCCTGCGCGCAGGCGCGGCAGGCACTGCGCCATCGCGCGCGCCACGTTGCGCACTTCTTCCTGCACGGCCTGATCCTGATCCAGGTCGGCGTGGCTGGTGGCGTAGGGCTGGTAATAGCCGATATAGCGGTCCAGCCGCGACATCGCCCCGGCGTCGATCAGGCCCATCCAGTCCAGCCAGTCGCTCAAGGCGCGCCGCTGACCTTCAATGCCGGCCACATCGCCATGCACGACCAAGCCGTAAGCCCGCCCCGCCAGATGCTTGGGATAGGGCCAGCCGTCCAGTTCAATACGCTTGGCCTTGGCCGCGTCCTTGCCGGACGTGGTGGTGGGGTCGGGGTTGCCGCCATCGGCGCATACCAGGCGGTCGATCATCAGCTTTAACGGGCTGGGCGATTGATACCAATAGGTGGGCGCCAGCAATATCACCCCATGCGCCGCCACCCATTGTTCGTAGATGTCGTTCATGGCGTCGTTATCCTGGCCCAGGGAATGGTTGGGATAGCAACTGCATGGCCAATGGCACAGCGGCATGGCGGTGGACACGCAGCCTTTACAGGGGTGGATCTGGAATTGGTATTCAGACGTCAGCCGGCTCAGGTCCAGCAGGTCGGTTTGCGCCTGGGCGCTTTCCAGTTCCTCGCGGACAATCCGCGCCAGGCGCCAGGTTTTGGATATCTCGCCCGGGCAGGTGCCATCGTTGCGCGACGCGCCCGCCACCACCAGCACGCGCGATGGAGTGTCGGCGCGGCGCTGCGTCTCGGCGGCTTGCGCCAGGCGGTCGTGTGCTTCTTTCCATTCCACCGACAGGTCGTAATCCGGGTCGGCATACGCCGCGCCAGCCTTCACGGTGATGGGGGCCTTGCGGCCGCCTTGGTAAGCGTCCCAGGCGATGGCTTCCAGGCGGTTCAGCGCTTCCTGTTCCGCCTGGAAGGCGGGGTCGTAAAAGCGGCGCATGAAGCGCTGCCTGAAGGTGTCGCGCGCAAGCGGGCCGGTGTATTGGCCTTTGCGCACATCGGGCTTGGATGCGGTCATGGCAGGCTGATCGGGTACGGTGACGCCCCGCCGCCAGCAAGCCGCGTGCCCGCTGCTATTGGCCGCCCGTCATCACCACCATGACTTCGGCCGGCTTGGCGCTGCGCGACAGGTAGATATGCCCCACGCCGCTGTCGAAGTAAGCCGTCTCGTGCTTGGCCAGCACCAGCGATTGACCGTTTTCAAAGCGGATTTCAAGTTCGCCTTCTAGTACCACCAAAAATTCCTGGCCGGCGTGGCGCATATAGTCTTCGAACTCCGACTCCTCGCGGGCCAGGATGCGGCCATACATGGGCGTCATGCTGCGCTGCGGATACTGGCCGGCCAAGAGCTTGTAGTCGTAGGTGCCCGTCAGGTAGCCCGGCGATTCGGCCAGGGTGCAGCGCAAGGCCGTGGGGGCGGGGCCGCTGTCATCCTGCGCCGTCACCGGCCCGAACAGTTTGGCGATGTCCACCTCCAGCGCGCGCGCCACGGCGGCGAACTTGGCATAGCTGATGGACACCTGGCCCAGTTCCATCTTCGACAAGGTGGACAGCGCCACGCCGGTCAGCGCCGACAGTTCTTTCAACGTCATGGAGCGGGCTCGGCGCAGCGCGCGCAAGCGAATGCCCAGACTGGTGCGGTCGGCCAGGATGTTGGTGGCGGGCGAGGGCGGACGGATGATGGGCATATCGGTGCTTTCCCCTAGCGGCAAGGGCTGGCGTCATGCCGCCTGCCTTTTTTTCGTTGACGGATATTCTGTCATATTCGAGAATTCTCAAATCCGAGAATTATGGAATCGCCATGAGCTTGCAGCAGTTTGACGTGGTCATCGTGGGGGCAGGCATTGCCGGGGCCTCTCTGGCTTATCGCTTGACGGCGGAAACGCAGCCGCCTCTGCGCGTACTGCTGCTGGAGCGCGAAGCGCAGCCCGGCTATCACGCGACCGGCCGCTCGGCCGCCATGTTCATGGAAACCTATGGTACGCCTCAGATCCAGGCGCTGACTCGCGCCAGCCGCGCGTTTTATGAGCAGCCGCCCGAGGGCTTCACCGAGCACCCGCTGCTGCATGAGCGCGGCTGCATGTATATCGCCACGGCAGACCAGCGCGACGCGCTGATGGCAAGCTACGAAGGCGCCCAGGCGCTGGCGGGCAATGTGCAGTTGCTGGACGCGGCGCAAGCCCTGTCGCGCGTGCCGTGCATCCGCCCCGAGGCGGTGGCGGGCGGCGCCATGCTGGAACCCGACGCTCGCGACCTGGACGTGCATGCGCTGCATCAAGGCTTTCTGGCCGGTGCGCGTCGGCATGGCGCGGTACTGCGCTGCAACGCCGAACTGGAGTCCGGCCAGCGGCTGGGCAGTGGCCAGTCGGGCGATCAATCCGGCGGGCCTTGGACGCTGCGGCTGAAAGACGGCACGCAATGGCAGGCGGGCGTCGTGGTCAACGCCGCGGGCGCTTGGGCCGACGACGTGGCCGAACGTTGCGGTGTGGCGCCCGTGGGCTTGCAGCCTTGCCGGCGCAGCGCCTTCACGTTTGCCGCGCCGGAAGGCCTTGATTGCAGCACCTGGCCGGCCGTGGTCGGCATCGACGAGTCTTTCTATTTCAAGCCCGACGCGGGCCAGTTGCTGGGTTCACCCGCCAATGCGGACCCGGTGGCCCCGCACGATGTGGTGGCGGAAGAACTGGACGTGGCCACGGGCATCTATCACATCGAAACAGCCACCACGCTGACGATTCGGCGGCCCTCGCATGTGTGGGCCGGGCTGCGGTCCTTTGTGCCCGACGGCGACATGGTGGTGGGTTTTGACAATGCCCAGCCCGGCTTTTTCTGGCTGGCCGCGCAGGGCGGTTATGGCATTCAGTCGGCGGCCGGGGTGTCGACCTTGGCGGCGGCGCTGGTTACTGGCCAAGCCCTGCCGTTGGAACTGATCGATCAGGGCGTGGCGCCGTCCTTGATGACGCCCGCCAGGCTGCGTTGAAAGATAGGCCTGCGCAAATTGAAACGCGCTGATTGATATGTGTGTGTAGTGACTTCTGCCTAAGACTCATCGAACAACAAGGGGACAACCATGTTCATGCAACGCAGGAAGTTCGTCGCGGCGTGCGCCGCCATCACCCTGGCGGCTGGCGCGGGGGCGGCACAGGCTGCCGACTACCCGCAACGGCCTATTCAATTGGTCGTGCCGTATCCGCCAGGGGGCGCGGGCGACGTGCTGGGCCGCATCATCGCCAAGCGCCTGGGCGAAGAGCTCAAGCAATCCATCATCGTCGAAAACAAGGCCGGCGCGGGCACCATCCTGGGCGCACAGACCGTGGCCAAGGCGGCGCCCGACGGCTACACGCTGCTGCTCAGTTCGGGCACCACCTTCACGGTGAACCCGGCCGTGTACGCCAAGCTGCCCTATAGCCCGACGCAAGACTTCCAGCCCGTGGGCATGGTGGGCCGCGCGGCGCTGATCATCGTGGCCAACGAGCAAACCCCGTATTCAGACGTGAAGGGGCTGGTGGCCGCCGCGCGCAAGGAAGGCGACAAGTTTTCCTATGGCTCGTTCGGCATCGGCACGGTGTCGCACTTTGCGGGCGAAATGTTCCAGGCGGCGGCCGGCACGCACATGACGCACATCCCGTACAAGGGCAGTGGCCCCGCCATGACCGACCTGATCGGCGGGCAGATTCCCATTCTGTTCGACACGGTGGTGTCGGCAATGCCGCAGATCAAGTCGGGCAAGATCAAGGCCATTGCCGTCACCACGCCGCAGCGCTCGGCCTTCCTGCCTGACGTGCCGACGGTGGCCGAAGCCGGTTACCCCAGCGTCAGCATGGACACCTGGATTGCGGTGTTTGCGCCCAAGCGGGTGCCGGCCGATGTGGTCGCCACGCTGAACGCCGCCCTGACCAAGGCCTTGAAGGACCCCGAGACGCAAAAGCAGTTGCGCGCCAGTGGGTTCGACCCCACGCCGATGGACGCCGCAAGCGTGGCCAGGGTCATCGAGGAAGAAACACCGCGCTTTGCAGAGATCGCCAAGCGCGCGGGCATCAAGGCGCAGTAATCGCGTAACCGTCCTTAGCCGAACGCCGCCCTGACGGCGGCGAAGGCGGCCCCCACCAAAGGGTCGCCTTGGCGGGCGGCCTGGGTAATGAAAGACAGCTCGGCCGGGATGGCCAGGCTGGGCAGCAGCAACAAGCCATTGGCCTGCGATTCACGCAGCGCAATCGAATCGCGCACCAAGGATAGCCCCACGCCGGATCGCACCAGGTCCAGCATGGACGCTTCCTGATCCACTTCTGCCACCGCGTTGGGCGCGATGCCCAGCGCGTCGAACTTGGCCGCCAGCAAGCGGTGGTGCACGGAATCCGGCGGGGTCCAGATCCAGGGCAGGGCGGCAATCTCTTGCCAGCCTCGGCCGGCCACCTGCGCGCCCCAGCCCTTGGGCGCCACCACGTAATAGGTAAACGACGCCAGCGGCAAGACTTCCAGCAAGGGGGCGCCGCCCGTTGCGCCTGCCGGCCCCAAATAGAAACCCACGTCCAAATCACCCGCCCGCACCTGCCGGCCGACGGACCCTGACATGCCATGGCGCAGCGTGGGTCGGATTTTCGGATAGTGCTCCACCAGGTATTGCAGCGTGGCGCCCAGGCGCAGGAACTCCGGGTCCAGGATGGTGCCGATGCGCAGTTCGCCTTGCACCGTGTCGCGCAAGGCGCCAATGGCGCGTTGGAAATCTTCCATGGCGTCCAGAATGCGCAGCGCGGACGGCAGCAGCGCGCGTCCATCCGCATTGGGCGCCAGCCCCTGCGCCGTGCGCGCGAAGAGCGTCAGGTCCAGCGATTCCTGGAAGTTTTTCAATTGCAGGCTTAGCGCGGGCTGGGTCACATGCAGGTGTTCCGCCGCGCGCGTCAGGTTGCCTTCCCGCGCCACGGCGGCAAAGGTGCGGATGTGCTTCAAGTCCATGGTGCTGTCCGTCCCGAAATGGGGGTGAGCATTATTAAAGATGCTTATAAACCGAATTTCAACTTTTCATTGGACAGTTGGGGGCGGCTGCGCCAGAGTCATGGCAGACGCGGGGTCACGGCTGGCGATGCACAGCAAGTCATGCCCCGCAAACCAATAAAAAGCAGATAACAAGTGCTTATGGAGACATACGGTTGATGGAGACATACGATTTCGTCATCGTGGGCGCGGGTTCGGCCGGCTGCGTGCTGGCCAACCGTTTAAGCCAGGACCCCAACACGAAAGTGCTGCTGCTGGAAGCCGGGGGCCGTGACAACTACCACTGGATCCACATCCCCGTGGGCTACCTGTATTGCATCGGCAACCCGCGCACCGACTGGATGTACCGCACGGTCAAGGAAGCCGGGCTGGGCGGGCGTTCCCTGATTTATCCGCGCGGCCGGGTGCTGGGCGGATGCTCGTCGATCAACGGCATGATCTACATGCGCGGTCAGCGTGAAGACTACGAGGACTGGGCCTCGCTGTCCGGCGACCCAGGCTGGGGCTGGGACCAGGTGCTGCCGGTCTTCAAGCGCAGCGAAGACTATCACCGTGGCGCCGACGAATTCCATGGCGCGGGCGGGGAATGGCGGGTCGAGGCGCAACGGCTGCGCTGGGACATCCTGGAAGCCTTTGCCGCCGCCGCCGAACAAGAGGGCATCCCCCGGATTCAGGACTTCAACCGGGGCGACAATTTCGGCAGCGGCTATTTTGAAGTGAACCAGCGTAGCGGGTGGCGCTGGAACACGGCCAAGGCATTCTTGCGGCCGGTGATGAAGCGGCCCAATCTGCACGTGATGACGGGCGCGCAGGCCGAGCAACTGGTGTTCGAGGGCAAGCGTTGCGTGGGCGTGCAGGTGCGGCTGGAAGGCAAGGGCAAAGAGCGGGGCACGCCGCGGACGATTACCGTGCGCGCTCGCCGTGAAGTCGTCATGGCGGCGGGCGCCGTCAACACCCCGCATCTGCTTGAATTGTCGGGTGTCGGCGAACCCGCGCGCCTGCGTGAAAGCGGCATTGGTTTGCGCCACGCCTTGCCTGGCGTGGGCGAAAACCTGCAAGACCATCTGCAATTGCGCGTCATCCTGAAGGTCAATGGCGTGAAGACGCTGAATCGCATCGCCGGGTCGTGGCTGGGTAAGGCCGGCATCGGGCTGGAATACCTGCTGCGCCGACGCGGGCCAATGAGCATGGCGCCGTCGCAGTTGGGCGCGTTTGCCAAGTCGGACCCTGGCCAGGCGCGCGCCAATGTGGAATTCCATGTGCAGCCTTTATCGCTGGGGGCGTTTGGCGAACCGCTGCACGCTTTTGACGCCTTCACGGCTAGCGTGTGCAACTTGCGGCCTACCTCGCGCGGCAGCGTGCATGCGCAAGGGGCGGCGGGCACGCCCGATGGCGCGGCGCCCGTCATCGCGGCCAATTACCTGAGCACGGAAGCCGACATCCAGGTGGCGGCGGATTCCATCCGGCTGGTGCGGCGCATTGCCGCCGCGCCCGCCTTGCAGCGTTATCAGCCCGAGGAATGGTTGCCCGGTCCCGACTATCAGACGGACGAGCAATTGCGCGAGGCGGCCGGCAAGATCGGCACCACCATCTTCCATCCGGTGGGCACCTGCGCCATGGGCAAGAACGCGGACAGCGGCGCGGTGGTGGACGCGAGGCTTAGGGTGTTCGGGCTGGAAGGGCTGCGCATTGCGGACGCCTCGGTGATGCCGCTGATTACCTCGGGCAACACCAATTCGCCCACCATCATGATCGCGGAGCGCGCGGCCGACATGATCCTGGAAGACGCGCGAGCAGAATCGCGGGCAGACGCGTAGGAAAGCCCGCGCCGGGCGCGTCCTTGATGTCTCTTGGACGCGCCGCGTGATTTGAATGGATTTGAATGCGTGCGCTCAGCGCAGCGAGCGGTATACGTCCGGGCGTTGCGGGTGCGTCAGGATCACTTGCCAGAGCTGGCCTTCGCGTGACCGGAAGAAACCCGCGCAACACATCAGATAGTATTTCCACATGCGGTAAAAGCGCGTGCCATAGCGTGCCTGCAAGGCTGGCCAGGCGCGCTCAAAGCGGTCCCACCAGGCCATCAGCGTGCGGTCGTAGTCGGTGCCGAAGTTGTGCCAGTCTTCGATGATGAAGCGGTGTTCAACGGCCGTGGCGATTTCACGCGCGGACGGCAGCTTGCCGTTGGGGAACACGTAGCGGTCAATCCACGGGTCGGTGCTTTGGCTGGTGGCCGCGATACCGATCGTGTGCAAGAGGAAGATGCCGTCCGGCGCCATCAGGCGTTGCACGTTGTTGAAGTAGGTGTCGTAGTTCTTGGGGCCGACGTGTTCAAACATGCCCACCGATACGACCTTGTCGAAGCTGCCTTGCAGGTCGCGATAGTCTTGCAGCAGCAGTTGCACCGGCAAGCCCTTGACCCGTTCCTGCGCCAGCGCCAACTGTTCCTTGGACACCGTCACGCCCGTGACGGTCACGCCGTAGTTCTCGGCCGCGAACTTGGCCAGCCCACCCCAGCCGCAGCCAATGTCCAGCAGCGTCTCGCCGGGCTTGAGCTGCAGCTTGCGGCAGATCATGTCCAGCTTGGTCAGTTGGGCGTCTTCCAGCGTCTGGGCGTTTTCCCAGTACGCGCAGGAATAGATCATGCGGCTGTCCAGCATGGCTTCGAACACGTCGTTGCCGGCGTCGTAATGCTGTTCGCCCACTTCAAAGGCGCGGTGCTTGGATTGCAGGTTGAACAGCTTGTGGCGCAGGTGCTCGGCAATCAGCTTGATGCGCGCCACGCCCAGCGCGGCCGAGCCCATGTCGGCACGCAGCAGGCGGGTGAAGAGTTCGTCCAGTTGTTCGCAGTCCCATTCCCCGTCCATATAGGACTCGCCAAGGCCCAGCGACCAACTGGCAAAGACGCGCTCGTACATGTGCTTGTCATGCACCTGGATGTCCCAGGGGCGTGTGCCGTTGATTTGCACGTCGGCCCGGGACAGCACGTCCTGCAGCACTTTCGGTGGTTCGGGGGGAGGGGGGCTGACGTCGGGCGACGAGTGGTCAGCGGTTAGCGGAGAGACAGGACTGCTTTGCTGCATACGGACTCCATATCAATTTTGGGATGACTGATCTGGCAATGCCTGAAGCTCATAACTCTCGCCCCAACCGGCGGCCGATTCCAATTTAATGATTGGATCGGCCTGATAGCTAACGGCAATTCCGTACCGCCGCGACAAGGGGGCGCCGATGAGAATGGGGTGATCGTAGCGAGGCGCGGGCGCAGTGTCCAGCACGGGGCGCGGCGTCAGAATTGCACCCGGCCGCGCCGCCGTCGTCATGCGATTGTCCGGCTGACGCGATTACACTAGTGCGCCCTGGTGGGCCGCCGTTGCGGCGCCCGCCGATACGTGGAGTGATTAGTTTGGACGCCAGCCTGCAACCCCGCTTGGAATTCGTCACCTGCGCCAGCCCGGCCGGCTTGCATCGCATGGCCTACTGGGAATGGGGCGACCCCGCCAACGATCAAGTGCTGCTGTGCGTACACGGGCTGACCCGAAGCGGGCGCGATTTCGACGTGCTGGCGCGCCGGTTGGCCGGTCGCTACCGCGTGGTGTGCCCCGACGTGGTGGGCCGAGGCCGCTCTGACTGGCTGGTCAACCCCGCGTTCTACACGGTGCCGCAGTACGTGTCCGACATGGTGACGCTGATTGCGCGCTTGCAGCCCGCCACGCTGGCCTGGGTGGGCACGTCGATGGGCGGCTTGATCGCCATGGCGCTGTCCGGCGCCGCGGTGTTCGCCACCGCCATGCAGGCCATGCGCCCGCATGCGGGCATGCTGCCCCCCGACCACGGCATCCGGCTGAACAAGCTGGTGCTGAACGATGTGGGGCCGCGCCTGGAAACCGGCGCCTTGTCGCGCATCGGCCAATACGTGGGCCAGCCGGGCGAGTTTGCCTCGTTCGAGGAAGCGGTGGCCACTATGCGCGCGAATTCCGAGACTTTCGGACCGCACACCGACGCGCAATGGGCGGACCTGGCCCAGTACCTGTACCCGGAATTCGGCGGCAAATGGGTCAAGCACTACGACCTGGCGCTGGCCCAGGCGCTGGCCGCGCAAACGCCGGAAGAGCTGGCGGCGGGTGAAGAGATTCTGTGGCGGTCCTACGACGCCGTGCCGTGCCCCATCCTGATCGTGCGCGGTGAAAAGTCCGACCTGCTGACGCCGGCCACCGTGGACGAAATGCTGAAACGCAATCCACGCGCCCAAGCGCTGGAAGTCCCGGGGGTGGGGCATGCGCCGACCTTGATCGCGGACAGCCAGGTGGAGCCGGTCGCAGCGTTTCTGCTGGGCTGAACGTCCGCGGGGCGATTAGGGGGACGCCCCGGCGCTATTCAGGGTGCCGGGGCTTCTCTACAATAGCCCGATGAAATCGCCCACCCTGAACATTGATCTGCACTGCCATTCCACTGTGTCCGACGGCGCGCTGGCGCCTCGCGACGTGGCGCAGCGCGCGCACGCCAACGGCGTCGACGTCTGGGCATTGACGGATCACGACGAAGTGGGCGGCCTGGCCGAAGCTGCCAGCGCGGCGCAAGACCTGGGCATGCGGTTTTCCCCCGGCGTTGAAATCTCGGTCACGTGGGCGGGCCTGACGGTACACATCGTGGGCCTGCAATTTGATCCGGGGAACGCTGACTTGGTCGCGGGCTTGCGCAAGACCCGATCGGGCCGCGCCGAACGCGCCAAGCGCATCGGTGATCGTCTTGCGGACATGGGCATGCCTGGCGCCTACGAAGGCGCGCTGCCCTTTGCCGGCAACCCTGAATTGATCAGCCGCACCCACTTTGCGCGTTATCTTGTCGAGGCGGGTTATTGCCCCGACGTGCAAACCGTATTCACCAAACATTTGGGTGACGACCGCCCCGGCCACGTGCCCATGCAATGGGCCACGCTGGCCGAAGCAGTGGGCTGGATCCGTGGCGCGGGCGGCCGCGCGGTCATCGCGCACCCGGGCCGTTATAAATACACGCCGCTGCAATTCGCCGCGCTGTTCGATGAATTCTTGCAGTTGGGCGGCGAGGGCATCGAAGTCACCACCGGCAGCCACACCGTGGAAGAAGCCCGCCAGTATGCCGAGGTGGCGCGCCGCTATGGCTTCCTGGCGTCGCGCGGATCAGACTTCCACAGCCCCAAGGAAAGCCGCATCGACCTGGGCCGCCTACCGTCGCTGCCGTCCGACCTGAAGCCGGTCTGGCACGACTGGTTCTGACGCGGGCGGTCACCAACGCCGCCCATCCTGCAAGCCATTGATATTGGGATCGCGCCACTGCGGCGCAGCCGCTATGAACAAAGCCTTTGTTAAAGAGTCCGACAACGAGGACGACGACGACCTGCCGCAAGCCCAAGCCTTGCCCGTGGGCACCAAGAACTACATGACCCCCGAAGGCTACGAACGCCTGCGCGCCGAACTGACGCACCTGATGAACGTAGAGCGCCCGTCGGTAGTGCAGGTGGTGTCGTGGGCAGCCTCCAACGGCGACCGTTCCGAAAACGGCGACTATCTCTACGGCAAGAAACGCCTGCGCGAAATCGACCGCCGCATGCGCTTTTTGACCAAGCGCCTGGACATCGCCGAAGTGGTCGACCCCGCCTTGCAACCCAACCGCGATCAGGTCTTCTTCGGCGCCACGGTGTTGTACAGCGACAAGGCTGGCGAAGACCACACCGTCACCATCGTCGGCGTCGACGAAGCCGAGCCCCTGGCCGGAAAAATCAGCTGGATTTCCCCCGTCGCCCGCGCGCTGATCAAAGCAAGAGAAGGCGACACGGTAGTGCTGCGAACCCCCGGCGGAATAGAAGAGCTGGACATCATGGAAGTGCGATACCCGTAGGATCGCCTTGGGATACCCGTAGGATGGGTGAAGCGCGAGAATCCTTAAACAAGAACAAAGCCCTACAACGCGCGCAACCCATCAAGCAGCGGTGGAGTTTTTAACGGCAGCAGCCATAAAGCCACCTCCGCCCGATGGGTTACGCGCGATCCGCATCCGATTCCTTTTGGAATGCATCCCGCGCTTCACCCATCCTACGAGTCCGCAAAGGAAACAGGCGCCAGCTTTTGGCTGGCGCCTGTTTGGTTGGGAGGGCTCTGACGTCCCTGCCTCGGTTTGGCGGCTTGCGCCGTCGTTCCCCTGGGGCTTGCTGCTAAATCAATATCTTCTCAACAACCTTCTTCACTGCTTGCGCGCAGCGATGGATTTTTCGGCCATGTTGACCAGGTCTTCGCCGATCTGCTTCTTCCACTTGTCGTAAACCGGCTTCGTGGTCTTCACGAACGCCTCGTGTTCCGCTTTCGACAAGGACGTCACCGTCACGCCGTGGCCTTCGATTTCCTTCAGCAGCGACGGGTCGCTGGGCGTGACGCCCTTGCGTGCAATCACGATCTGCTGCTTGCCGGCATCCAGCGCGGCCTGGCGCACGATGTCGCGGTCCTTTTCCGACCAGGAATTCCACACCTCGCGGTTCACCACGAAGATCAGCGGATCGGCCACATAATTCCACAGCGTCAAATACTTCTGGCCCACCGTATACAACTTGGAACCCGTGTAGATCGACAGCGGATTTTCCTGCCCATCCACCGCACCGCTGGCCAGCGCCGGTTGCGCATCGGCCCAGCTCATCTGCGTGGGGTTCGCGCCCAAAGCCGTGAACGTGTCGATGTACAGCGGCGAGCCCACCACGCGCAGCTTCATGCCCTTCATGTCGGCGGGCGATTTCACTTCGCGCTTGGAATTGCTCAGTTGGCGATAGCCGTTTTCCCCCCAGGCCAGCGGCACCACGCCGGCTTTTTCGATCAGCTTGAACATCTCGCGGCCCACGTCGCCTTGCACCAGCGCGTCGATGGCAGCGTAGTCGGGCATCAGGAAGGGCAGCGAAAACAGGTTCAACTGCTTGACCTGCGGCGACCAGTTGATGGTGGACCCCACGGCCATGTCGATCACGCCTTGGCGGATGGCGGTGAATTCGCGCGTCTGGTCGCCCTGCACCAGCGACGTGCCCGGATACACCTTGATGTTGATGCGGCCATCGGTGCGCTCGCGCACCAGCTTGGACCAGATTTCCGCGCCCTGGCCCCACGGGAACGTCGTGCCCACCACGATGGACAGCTTGTATTCGGACTTGTAGTTCTGCGCGTGCGCGGGCGTCATGCCGACCACGGCGGCGGCGCACAACGCGGCGCCAATCAGGTTGCGGAAGTTCATACGATGTCTCCTCTCTTTGCGAGTGTGTCTGTTGTTGTAATCAAGATCGCTACGGACTTGCTTTCGCTTCAATAATCCAAATCAATAACCCAATTTCCCCGGCAGCCACAGCGCCAGTTGCGGGAACAGCAGCACCGCCACCAGCACCAAAAACATGGAGCCCAGCAGCCACACTACCCACCGCACCGTGGACTCCATGGGCACGCGTGCAATGCGGCACGACACCATCAGGTTCACGGCCAGCGGCGGGGTGAATTGGCCCAGCGCCACCTTCAAGGTCAGCACCACGCCGAACCACACCGGATCCCAGCCGTAGGCATTGGCAATCGGCATCAGCAGCGGCACGAAAATCAAAAAGATCGAAATGCCGTCCAGGAACATGCCCACCGTCATCAGCAGCAGAACCAATAACGACAGCACGCCCCATTCGCCCAAGCCGGAATTGACGATGGCGTTGGTGATCGGGTCAATCACGCTCAGCGTGGACAACGCCCACGCAAAGATGCCGGCCAACGTCACCACCAGCATGATCACGGCGGACAGTTCGGCCGCTTCGCGCAAGATGGTGTAAAGGTCGCGCAGCTTGATGGTGCGGTGAATGAAACCGCCCACGAACAAGCCGTAGAACACGGCCACCACTGCCGCCTCGGTGGGCGTGAACCAGCCCAGCCGCATGCCGCCCAGAATCAACACCGGCGCCGCCAAGCCCCATGAAGCATCGCGAAAGCTTGCCCAGAAGGGCGGGCGCGGCAGGTGGGATTCCAGCGCGCCCATCTTGTATTTGCGCGATAGCCACACGGCGGGAACGATCAGTGCAAAGCCTGCCAGCAGACCGGGAATCATGCCGGCGGCAAACAGCGCCGGCACCGACGCGCCGGGCACCAGCACCGAATAGATGATGAACGCCACCGACGGCGGAATCAGGATGTCGGTGGCCGCGCCCGCCGCCACTACAGACGCCGAGAACGAACCCGGATAGCCCGCGCGCGACATGGCGGTGATCATCACCGCGCCCACCGCCGCCGCGCAGGCCGGGCCAGAACCCGAAATACCGCCCAGGAACATGGCTACCGCAATCGACACCAGCGGCAGCATGCCCGGACCACGGCCCACGATGGCAATCGCAAAATCCACCAGGCGCTTGGCTACGCCCGACCGGTCAAAGATGGAGCCGACCAGCACGAACATGGGGATGGCCAGCAGCGGGTACTTGGCCAGCCCCGCATAAAAGTTCTGCGGCACGGCCAACAAGCCATACCAGGGCGTGTCCAGGTTGGACAGCACGATGGCGATGGTGCCGCCGATGCCCAGCGCCACGCCCACCGGCACCCCGATCAACATCAGGACGACAAAGACAATGAACAGCAGCGACACAATCATGGCTTGCCCGCGCTTTGCAGAAGGCGGCGGATGATGCCCAAGGTGCGCAACGAGATTGCCGCTGCCATCACTGGCAACCAGATCGAATACCACCAGGTCGGCACGCCGATGGCGGGAGACGTTTCTTCGTAGATGAATTCGTCTGACACCAGCTTCACCGACAGCACGGTCAGCAGCACGAAGAACGCCAGCACGCAGCTGTTGGCAATCAAGGCCATGATGCGCTGGCGGCGCGCTGACCCCGAGTCGGCCAGGATTTCAATGCGGATATGGTGGTTGCGCACAAAGGCCACGCTGCCGCCCGCCATGGTCAACACGATCAGCAGGAACACCGAGATTTCTTCGGTCCAGGCAAACGACTGGTCCGTGAAATAGCGCACCAGCACGTTGGCGAAGGTGATCAGCGCCAGCGTGGCCAGCAGAATCACGGCCAGCCATTCTTCGATGGCCAGCGGCACCTTTACGGCGGGATCGGGTTCAACGGGGATGATCGGTTCGACGGGCTCGACGGAGGCTTCAGGGCGGGACATGGGTGCGACGACGGCTTGGGCGCTGGGGCCCGCTTTATGAATTGGGTCGCTGCATCCTACCGTCGCCCTCGGGGCGCGGGTGTTCGTGTTTTCCCGTGGTGCGGGGCGACAACAACATGTTGCATTGCGTCAGACGGGGCGGCGTAGCGTTGGGAAGACTCTGGAAATTCCGCGATGACAACAGGGCTTCAGTAAAATATTGCTATGCACCATCCTGGCGCGTTCGCATCAGAATTCTTTTGTAACACTAGGGAAAACAAGGGCTTTGCAAGCTTCTTGAATAACGGCTCCGGGAAAACCCCCTAAACAGGTAAAATCCCGTTTTGCTCCCATCCTTATACGGCGCCCGCATCGTGTCCCTAGTTCAGCATCTGCCTGGTTCCTCCGTCCTGTCCTCCTTTCGTCGCGATCGCCTGTTGGCGCAACTAAAGGAAGCCGGCCTGCCGGTGGCCGACATCTCCGCTCGCTACGAGCACTTCGTCAGCACCGACGCCGCCTTGACGGCCGAACAGCAGCAACACCTGACCCAACTGCTGGATTACGGCACGCCCAGCACGGCCGACGCGCCGGCCAAGAGCCTGTCGCTGCTGGTCATTCCGCGCCTGGGCACCATTTCCCCCTGGGCCAGCAAGGCCACCGACATCGCCCACAACTGTGGCTTGTCGTCGGTACACCGCATTGAACGCGGCGTGCGCTATGTGATCACTCCCGAACGCGGTCTGCTCGGCACCAAGTCGTTTGACGACGCCATGCTGGCGCGCGCGGCCGACTGCCTGCACGACCGCATGACCGAAACCGTGGTCGACGCCAGCTTCGACGGCCAGGCGCTGTTCCAGACGCTGGCCGGCAAGCCCATGCGCACCGTCGGCGTTCAGGCCGAAGGCGTCAAGGCACTGGCCGAAGCCAACGTGTCGCTGGGCCTGGCCCTGTCGGAAGACGAAATCGAATACCTGGCCAAGTCCTTCACCGACCTGGGGCGCGACCCCACCGACGTGGAACTGATGATGTTCGCGCAGGCCAATAGCGAACACTGCCGCCACAAGATCTTCAACGCCGAATGGGTCATCGACGGCCAGTCGCAGCCCAACACGCTGTTCGGCATGATCCGCGCCACGCACAAGGCGCAGCCGGAAGGCACCGTCGTGGCTTACTCGGACAACGCCGCCATCATGGCCGGCGGCCCCGCGCAGCGCTTCCAGGCCGGCGTGCCTGGCGTGACGGGCGAGGGCGCCGACGGCGCCAAGTACATCCGCCGCGACACCACCGTGCACACCTTGATGAAGGTGGAAACCCACAACCACCCGACCGCCATCGCCCCTTTCCCGGGCGCGTCCACCGGCGCGGGCGGCGAAATCCGCGACGAAGGCGCTACCGGCCGTGGCTCCAAGCCCAAGGCCGGCCTGACCGGTTTCACCGTGTCGCACCTGCGTTTCGACGACGCGCTGCAACCCTGGGAAGCCGACCACCACGGCCTGCCCGAGCGCATCGCCTCGCCCTTGTCCATCATGATCGACGGCCCCATCGGCGGCGCGGCGTTCAACAACGAATTCGGCCGGCCCAACCTGCTGGGCTACTTCCGTTCGTTCGAGCAGACCGCCGGCGGCACGCGCTGGGGCTATCACAAGCCCATCATGATCGCGGGCGGCCTGGGCAGCATTGACGCGGGCCTGACCCACAAAGACGTGATTCCCCCCGGCGCGCTGCTGATCCAACTGGGCGGCCCGGGCTTCCGTATCGGCATGGGCGGCGGCGCCGCCTCCAGCATCAGCATGGGCAGCAACTCGGCCGAACTGGACTTTGATTCCGTCCAGCGCGGCAACCCGGAAATCGAACGCCGCGCGCAAGAAGTCATCGACCGCTGCTGGCAGCAGGCCGAGAACAACCCCATCATCGCCATCCACGACGTGGGCGCGGGCGGCTTGTCCAATGCCTTCCCGGAATTGGTCAACGACGCCGGCCGTGGCGCCATCTTTGACTTGAAGCGCGTGCCGCTGGAAGAGTCGGGCCTGTCGCCCGCTGAAATCTGGAGCAATGAGTCGCAGGAACGCTATGTTCTGTCGATTCTGCCGAAAGACCTGGAACGCTTTGACGCCATCGCCCGCCGCGAACGCTGCCCGTACGCGGTGGTGGGCGTGGCCACCGAAGAACGCCAACTGCGCGTGGTCGACGGCGAGGGCCTGCCCGGCCTGGACACGATCCGCCCGCAAGGCGACGCCGAAGTGCGTCCCGTGGACGTGCCGATCGACGTCATCCTGGGCAAGCCGCCGCGCATGACGCGCGACGTGCGCCGCCTGCCTGGCGTGTCCGCGCCGCTGGATCTGGCCGGCATCGACCTGACCGAAGCCGCTTACCGCGTGCTGCGTCACCCCACCGTCGCCAACAAGTCCTTCCTGATCACCATCGGCGACCGCACCGTGGGCGGGTTGTCCAGCCGCGACCAGATGGTCGGCCCGTGGCAAGTGCCGGTGGCTGACTGCGCCGTGACGCTGGCCGACTACGAAGGCTTCCGTGGCGAAGCCATGTCCATGGGTGAACGCACCCCCATCGCCATGCTCGACGCCCCGGCGTCCGGCCGCATGGCCGTGGCCGAAGCGCTGACCAACCTGGCCGCCGCCGACGTGGCGCGCCTGGAAGACATCAAGCTGTCTGCCAACTGGATGGCCGCTTGCGGCGTGGATGGCCAGGACGCCGCGCTGTATGACACCGTGTCCGCCGTCAGCGAACTGTGCCAGGCCACCGGCCTGTCCATTCCGGTGGGCAAGGATTCCTTGTCGATGAAGACGTCCTGGGAGCAGGACGGCGAGCAGCGTCAGGTGGTGGCGCCGGTGTCGCTGGTGGTGACGGCGTTTGCGCCCGTTGCCGACGTGCGCGCCAGCCTGACCCCGCAACTGCGCACCGACGCGGGCGACAGCGTGCTGATTTTGATTGACCTGGGCCGTGGCCGTCACCGCATGGGTGGTTCCATCCTGGCGCAGACGTACAACCAGATTGGCGAAACCGTGCCGGACATCGACGCGCCGCAAGACCTGCGCGCGTTCTTCATCACGATCCGCACGCTGGCCGAAGCCGGCACCATCCTGGCCTACCACGACCGTTCCGACGGCGGCCTGTTCGCCACGCTGACCGAAATGGCCTTCGCCGGCCGCACCGGCGTGTCCGTGAACCTGGACATGCTGACCTTCGATCCGCAGTCGGCGGATTGGGGCGACTACAAGATCCGCCCGGATCAAGTGAAGGTGCAACGCGAAGAACTGACGCTGAAGGCGCTGTTCTCGGAAGAAGCGGGCGCCGTCATCCAGGTGCCGGCCTCGCAACGCGATGCCGTCATGCAAGTGCTGCGTGGTGCCGGCCTGTCGGCTCACTCCCACGTCATTGGCGGCTTGAACGGTGCCGACGAAGTCGAGTTCTATCGCGATGGCAAGAAGGTTTGGGGCCAGCCGCGCGCTGAACTGGGCCGCGCCTGGAGCGAAGTGTCCTACCGCATCATGGCCCGCCGCGACAACCCGGCGTGCGCGCAAGCCGAGCTTGACGTCTGGAACGATACGACCGACCCCGGCATGAGCCCGAACGTGTCCTTCGACCCGCAAGAAGACATTGCCGCGCCCTTCATCAACACCGGCAAGCGTCCGCGCGTGGCCATCCTGCGCGAGCAGGGTTGCAACAGCCAGGTGGAAATGGCCTGGGCCTTCGATACCTCGGGCTTCGAAGCCATCGACGTGCACATGACCGACCTCTTGGCCGGTCGCGTGGACCTGGCGCAGATGCAAGGCCTGGTGGCCGTGGGCGGTTTCAGCTACGGCGACGTGCTGGGCGCCGGCGAAGGTTGGGCGCGCACCATCCGCTTCAACAGCCAGTTGTCGGACCAGTTCGCCGCGTACTTCGCGCGTCCGGATACGTTCGCGCTGGGTGTGTGCAACGGCTGCCAGATGATGGCCGCCTTGGCCCCGATGATTCCGGGCGCCGAGCACTGGCCGCGCTTCACGCGCAACCAATCGGAAAAGTACGAAGCGCGCCTGTCGATGGTGGAAGTGGCCAAGTCGCCGTCCATCTTCTTTGCCGGCATGGAAGGCGCCCGTATTCCGGTGGCCGTGGCCCACGGCGAAGGCTATGCCGACTTCTCGCAGCAGGGCGACGCCAGCCGCGTGCTGGCCGCCGCGCGCTACATCGACAACCGTGGACTAGCCACCGAAGCCTACCCGTTCAACCCGAACGGCAGCCCCGGCGGCCTGACTTCCGTCACCACGGCTGATGGCCGCTTCACGGTCTTGATGCCGCACCCCGAGCGCGTGACTCGCAACGTCATGATGTCTTGGGCGCCCGAGAAATGGGGCAACGCAGACAAGGGCGGCGCGTACAGCCCCTGGATGCGCATCTTCCGCAACGCGCGCGTCTGGCTGAAGTAAGTCATCCAGACACGCGGGCGGTAAGTCAGTCCGTCAAGGCGAAGCCGTGTGCAGGTCGGCGGCTTCGCGTTCAAACTGCGTCGACAGCTCTTCCGCCGCTGGCGTCAACGGCTGCGCGGTGCGTTGAATCAGGCCGATCACATAACTGGGCAGGGGCTCGGCAATGGGCACGATGTCCAGTTGCTCGCGCCACAGATCGGTGGTGATCAACGCGGTGGGCAGCAAGGCCATGCGGTCGCTGTTCGCCACCAGCGCGGCCGTGTCGATCAAGCCATCCGTCTGCATGTCCACACACGGCGTACCCAGGCCGGCATGGCTGAACACGGGGTAGACCGACGCGCCCGGCTGCCCGGGCGGCCCTGCCACCGCGAAGACGGTATCGCGTAGGTCATGCAGGCTGCGCGCCTGGCGCAACGGGTGGTCGCGACGTGCGGCCACCACCAAAGGGCTGGTCAACAGCACACGGGCCTTGAGTTGCGGGTCGGTTTCGTCCGCGTTCAGCGAACAAATGGCGAAATCCAGTTGGCCCTCGCGCAGCAGGGGGGTCAAGGTGTGGTACAGGCCGCTGCGGCAGTTGAGTTCCACTTCGGGGTAGCGCTGTCGGAAGCGCTGAATGGCGGACGTGGACAGCAATACGGATGCTGCCGCCGAGATGCCGTACTGCACGGTGCCCAGGCGGTCACCGCGCATCTGCGCCATGGTGTCCCGGGCGCGCTTGGTTTCGTGAACCAGGTGTTGGGCGTGGGGCAGAAACCGCTTGCCGTAGTCGTTGGGCCGCATGCCTTTGGCGTGCCGGTCAAACAAGGGCAATCCCAGCGTTCGTTCCAGCCGCCGCAAGGACTTGGTTAATGCCGGTTGGGTCTGCCCGGTGGCCCGGGCTGCTGCGTGCACGCTGCCATGTTGCGTGACGGCAAGAAAGTCGAATACTTGCTGCAACTTCATCTTGATGCCTCCCCGTAATTGCTCAGCCGATCTGGCTGAAAGGTCCCCGGCTGCTCGCATCTGAATTGCCGACCGACCGTAGTTCATACTTTTCAAGGCCGCAAGCAGGGGTGGGGGGGAGTAGGGGCTGCGGATCACGCACATCCAGCAACGGCGCGCCTTGCGAGGCGATTGACGTCGCGCCGTGAAGCGCCTTGTCAAACTTTTGTAACGCACTGAGATATTTAACCTTTCGTTGCAAGATGCCGTTAACCGGGGGAGCGTACTGCAACCTCCTGGAGTGGCCTTTTCATGTTCAAGAATTTAAGTATCCGCGCAATCCTGACCACCGCCTTGGGGGTCTTCTTCGCGCTTTTCCTGCTGACCGGCGTGGCCGTGCATCAGCAACTGACGTCCAATCGCACGTCCATCGAATTGCTGCTCGACACCAACCTGGTTCGCGCGAATGCCGTGGATGGCGCCGGCGCCGAACTGCTGCGCGCCCGCCTGGTGTTGTTGGCCGCGCAAAGCGCGCTGCTGGAAGGAAAGTCCATCGACAACATGGCCAGCATGCAACGTCTGGATGGCTACACGAAGAAGGCATCTGATTTGATAGAGATCGCGCGCAAGCAGCCCGAGACGTCGGCACAAGGTAAGCCGCTGTTCGACGCCGCCTTGGCCGCTTACGACGTCTATCAGCGCGATGCGATCACGCCGATGGTGGCGGCGATACGCGCCGGCAAGCCGCAAGATGCCAGCCGCCTGAACCTTGAAAAAGTCACGCCGCTGGGCATTGCGTTTACGCAGGCGATCAAGAGTTACGTGGACTACGCCGATGACGTTGGCCAGCGCGTGGCGCGTGATGCATCCACCAGCATCAACAGCGCGATCATCCTGCTGATTTGTCTGCTGGTGGTGGTGGCGGTGTTGGTGGTGAGCTTGTACGCGATCTTTGCGCGGTCGGTGTTCCGTCCGCTGCACGAGGCGGGCCGCTTGTTCGACCGTATCGCCGGCGGTGACCTCAGCAATCGCATCGAGCAGCGCGGTGACAACGAAATCGGCGTGCTGTACGCCGCCGTCAAGCGCATGCAGGACAGCCTGGCCCGCACCGTGTCGGCCGTGCGTCTGGGTGTGGAAGAGATCCACACCGGTTCGCGCGAAATCGCGGCGGGCAACATCGACCTGTCATCGCGCACCGAGCAGCAGGCGGCATCGTTGGAAGAAACCGCCGCCAGCATGGACGAGCTGTCGTCCACGGTGAAGAACAACGCCGATAGCTCGCGCAGTGCCTCGCAGTTGGCGACGGCGGCGTCCGAAGTGGCCACGCGCGGCGGCAAGGCCGTGGGCGATGTGGTGGGCACCATGCGCGGCATTGCGGATAGCTCCAAGCGCATCGCGGATATTGTGGGCGTGATCGACGGGATTGCATTCCAGACCAACATCCTGGCGCTGAACGCGGCCGTGGAAGCGGCGCGGGCCGGCGAGCAAGGCAAGGGCTTTGCGGTGGTGGCCAGCGAAGTGCGCGCCCTGGCGCAACGCAGCGGGCAGGCGGCCAAAGAGATCAAGGGGCTGATCGACGAGTCGGTGCAGAAGGTGTCGATCGGGTCGGATCAGGTGGAAGCCGCGGGCGCGACGATGCAGGAAATCGTGACATCGGTACGCCGCGTGACGGACATCATCAACGAGATTTCCAGCGCATCGGAAGAGCAGTCGCAGGGGATCCAGCAGGTGAATCAGGCGGTGTCGCAGATGGACAGCGTGACGCAGCAGAATGCGGCGCTGGTCGAGCAGGCCGCGGCGTCGGCGGCATCGTTGGAGGCGCAGGCGCAGCAGTTGCGCGAGGCGGTGGCGGTGTTCAAGTTGCAGGCCGGCGGGCAGGTGATTGATGCGGAGGCGCCGGGTTTGGGGCGGGGTGCAGAGCCGGTGATGATTGGGGGGTGATGTAGGATGAGTGCAGCGCGTGCGGGCGTTCAGCTGAAAGAAAATCCCGATCGCGCGAAACCCATCATCGGCTGTGAAGGCATGGCCGGAATTGCTGATTAATCACCGCTGCTTGATGGGTTACGCGCGATTTGCGGTGGGGCTCTTCTGTCCACTTTCGCGGGGACTGTCAGAAATTTTGTGTTCTAGGCGTTGTTCTGACGTTGCATCATTTACTCGCTGGCCCACTGGGCGTTGGT
>NZ_JBCGCS010000035.1:0-40006 GCF_038594925.1 Achromobacter sp. JD-1
TGGACTTCGGGTTGCGTGCCATGGTCGGTCTCCTTGAAAACCATCATAGGCCTGCACACAAAAATCCTGACAGTCCCCTTTCGCGCGCTTCACCCATCCTACGACCATGACGCGCTGGATTGAATCGTAGGATGGGTGCAGCGCGCGCGGGCGGGCAGAAGAAGAAAAATGCCGATCGCGCGAAACCCATCTTCGGGCCGTGATGATAGGGCTGGAATTGTCAATTACTCACGCGCCCTGCGGGGGCCGACAAGCTGGTTGCCGTCAGCGCGCAGGTGTCGTCGGGCAGCCGCCAGCCCGCTACGCACCCGCTCAGCCGGCCGCAGGCATAAAATACCGGATTACCCAAATCCCGCACCCCCACGCACCCCTAAAGGATTCCGCGCCATGAACGCCCGTATCCCCGACGACGCACTGCCGCCCACCCTTGATCCCGACGCCCTCCAGGCCTTTGTCGACGACAAGTGGGACAACGAAATCATCCCCGCGCTGACCGATTACATCGCCATTCCCGCCAAGAGCCCCGCGTTTGACGCCGACTGGGAAAAGAACGCGTTCATCGAGCGCGTGGTGCGCGATGCCGCCGCCTGGGTCGAAGCGCAGAAGGTCTCGGGCCTGAAGCTGGAAGTGGTGCGCCTGCCGGGCCGCACGCCCGTCATCTTCTTTGACGCGCCCGCCACCCGCAGCGACAACGGCGACACCGTGCTGCTGTACGGCCACCTGGACAAGCAGCCGGAATTTTCGGGCTGGCGCGCAGGTCTTGGCCCCTGGACCCCCAAGTACGAAGACGGCAAGCTCTACGGCCGTGGCGGCGCGGACGACGGCTACGCCGTGTACGCCTCGCTGACCGCCATCATGGCGCTGGATAAGCAGGGCGTGCCCCGTCCGCGTTGCGTGGGCATTGTGGAAACCTGTGAAGAATCGGGCAGCTACGACCTGCTGCCCTATGTGGACGCGCTGCGCGACCGCCTGGGCAACGTGGCCCTGGTGGTGTGCCTGGATTCGGGCGCCGGCAATTACGACCAGCTTTGGATGACGACCTCGCTGCGCGGCATGGTGGCCGGCACGCTGGAAGTGCAGGTGCTGGACGAAGGCGTGCACTCGGGCGACTCCAGCGGCGTGGTGCCGTCGTCGTTCCGCATCCTGCGCCATCTGCTGGACCGCCTGGAAGACAGCGCCACCGGCCGTCTGCTGCCGCAAAGCCTGCATTGCGAAATTCCCGCCGACCGCGTCGAACAAGTGACCGCCACCGCGCGCATTCTGGGCGACGAAGTGTGGCGCCGTTTCCCCTGGAGCTGCGGTGCCGAAGGCGGCTTTGTGCTGCCGATGACGACCGAACCCGAAGAGGCGTTGCTGAACCGCACCTGGCGCCCGACCTTGTCGGTGACCGGCGCCGAAGGCCTGCCGCCGTTGTCCAGCGCCGGCAACGTGCTGCGCCCGCGCACCGCGTTCAAGCTGTCGCTGCGCCTGCCGCCGTTGGTTGACGCCGTGGCCGCCTCGCAGGAAATCAAGGAGCTGCTGGAAGCCGACGCGCCCTATAACGCCAAGGTCATCTTCAAGGCCAACGCAGGCGCCGCCACCGGCTGGAACGCGCCGGCATCCGTGCCCTGGCTGACCCAGGCGCTGGACGCGGCGTCGCAGCAATACTACGGCCAGCCTTGCGGCTACATCGGCCAGGGCGGCACGATTCCGCTGATGAGCATCCTGCAAAAGGGCTTCCCGCAGGCGCAATTCATGGTGTGCGGCGTGTTGGGCCCGAAGTCCAACGCGCACGGTCCCAATGAGTTCCTGCACGTGCCGTATGGCAAGAAGCTGACGGCGGCGGTTGCGCAAACCATGGCGGCCATGCCGGCATGATTTCGACGTCCGACGCTTACGCCAACGTGGTGGCTGAAACCCGCCACTGGCTGACTCAGGCCGTGATCGGCCTGAATCTTTGCCCGTTCGCCAAGGCGGTTCAGGTCAAGGACCAGATCCGCTTTGCCGTCAGCGACGCCACCGACGCCGAAGGGGTGCTGACCGACCTGCAGGACGAGCTTGCCCTGCTGGCCGAGACCGACCCCGAGAAGATCGACACCACCTTGTTGATCATTCCCGACGCGCTGGACGATTTTCTGGATTTCAACGATTTCGAAGACCTGTCCGACCGCCTGCTTAAACGCATGCGGCTGGTGGGCGAATTGCAGGTGGCCACGTTCCACCCGCAATTCCAGTTTGCGGACACGCAGGCCGACGATATCGAAAACTACACCAACCGTGCGCCGTACCCCATCCTGCACCTGCTGCGGGAAGACAGCATCGACCGCGCGGTGGAGTCGTTTCCAGACGCCTCGGAAATCTATGAGAAGAACATCGACACGATGAAGAAGCTGGGCCTGGAAGGCTGGAAGAAGCTGATGACCAAGGCTTGAACATTCACGCTTAAGCATTCACCAAGGGCATCCATTTCGCCGTCTGCTTCGTATAGGGGGGTATCCACCCACGATGCGACAGGAGGCGGCGGTGCCCGATTTTTCCTTCTCTGCAATTTTTTTTGCCGTGGCGCGCCATGCGTAGCGCCGCCATGGTGGCCGCGCTGGCGGCCTTGCTGCTGCTAACCCTGACGGCCTGTTCGCCGCTGGCCGTGCTGAACGGCGCGGTGCCCGACAACGCCAACCGCGTGGTGGCGGATGTGGCCTATGGCGCCGACCCCCGCCAGCGCCTGGACATCTACGCGCCGCTTGGCGTGGCTCAGCCGCCCGTCGTCGTGTTCTTCTACGGCGGCAGTTGGCGCAATGGCTCGCGCGCTGACTACAAGTTCGTGGGCGACGCGCTGGCGTCTCGCGGCATCCTGGCCGTGATTGCCGACTACCGGCTCTACCCCGACGTGGCGTACCCGGACTTCCTGGACGATTGCGCCCGCGCCGTCGCCTGGACGCTGCAACACGTGGCCGAGTACGGCGGCGACCCCGGCCGGGTCTTCGTGGCCGGCCACAGCGCGGGCGGTTACAACGCCGCCATGGTCGCGCTGGACCCGCGCTGGCTAGAACGCCACGGCGCGTCGCCGTCGATGCTGCGCGGCTGGATCGGCATGGCAGGCCCTTATGACTTCCTGCCCATCGTGGCCAGCAGGCTGAAGCCCGTGTTCCATTTCCCGGGCACGCCGCCCGATTCCCAACCCATTGCCCACGTCACGCCCAACGCGCCGCCCGCCTTGCTGATGGCGGGCATGGCCGACACCACCGTTGACCCCCACCGCAACACCGAAGGGCTGGCGGCCGCCTTGCAGGCCGCGCACGTGCCGGTAACGCTGGTGCGTTACGACGGCCTGGGGCACGCGCTGCTGGCCGGCGCACTGGCGCGTCCGCTGCGGTGGCGCGCGCCGGTGCTGGACGACTTGGCGGGTTTTGTCTTGGATTCGTCGGACGGGCCGCTCCGCGCGGACAAGTAGCGCGTTCAAGTATCACAACCCCGTAGCACAACCCCGTCGCACGGCCCCGTCGCACGGCCCCGTCGCGCCATCGACCCGCGCATCCGCATCGGGCATGCGACTACGGGTTTTCCCTGGTGAATCCAATTCGCCGGTGCTTACGTATATAGGGCATCCACGCGCGCATGCGGGAGTTCTGACGCCCATCGGAACCCGCGCGCTCAATTCGCCTAACCGGGAGAAGACTGATGAGATCCCCCTCCGACTCCGAACGCCTGGCGCTCAACGATGCCTGCGTGCCCGAGGCCGCGCAGGCCCTGTCTCTGACCGAACGCCTGCTGCGTCGGCGCTTGCTGGACCAACTGGGGCATTTGCAGGGCGGGCGGCTGCTGATTGACGACGCAATGGGCAGCGTCGAACTGGGCAACGTCGAACCAGGCAACGTCGAACCGGGCGAGCAGGGCGCAACAGCCGGCTGGCCTCTGCGGCTGCGGGTGCAAGACCCGGCGTTCTACGGCGCGATCGCCCGCCATGGCAGCGTGGGCGGCGGAGAATCCTACGGCGACGGCCACTGGCACTGCAATGACCTTGTCGGCCTGATCCGCCTGCTGGTGCGCAACCGCGACCTGCTCGACGGCATGGAACGCGGCATGGCGCGGCTGGGCGGCATGGCGATGCGCGCGCTGCATGCGTGCCGGCGCAATACGCGCGCGGGCAGCCGGCGCAACATTGCCGCGCACTACGACCTGGGCAATGAATTCTTCCGCCTGTTCCTGTCCGACGACATGATGTATTCGTCGGCGCTGTGGGCGGACGAGGACGACACGCTGGAGCAGGCCTCCACCCGCAAGCTTGACCTGATCTGCCGCAAGCTGGACCTGCGGCCCGGCCAGCATGTGGTCGAGATTGGCACGGGGTGGGGCGGCTTTGCGCTGCACGCCGCGCGCCACTACGGCTGCCGCGTCACCACCACCACGATCTCGCGCGAACAGCACGCCCTGGCCACCGAACGCATCCGCCGCGCCGGCCTGCAATACCGCGTGGACGTGTTGCTGCAAGACTATCGCGACCTGCACGGCCAGTTCGACAAGCTGGTGTCCATTGAAATGATCGAGGCCATCGGCGCCGCCTACCTGCCTACGTATTTCGCCAAGGTGGGCGGGCTGCTCAAGCCTGATGGCGTGGCGCTTATCCAGGCCATCACCATCGAAGACCACCGCTACGCGCAGGCCCTGAAAGCGGTGGACTTCATCAAGCGGCATATCTTCCCCGGCAGCTTCATGCCGTCCATCCAGGCCATGCTGCAAGCCAAGACGCGCGTCAGTGACCTAAGCCTGGTGCACCTGGAAGACTTCGGCCTGTCTTACGCACGCACCCTGGAAGCGTGGCGGCATCGCTTCATGGCGCGACTGGACGCCGTCCGCGCACAAGGTTTTGACGAACGCTTTATCCGCCTGTGGGAGTTCTATCTGGCCTATTGCGAAGGCGGCTTTCGGGAACGCGCCATCGGCGTGTCGCATCTGCTGCTGGCAAGGCCCGGGGCCAAGCCGGCGACCGCGCGCTGGACCATGTCATGACGCCCGGCATGCAAATCCTGATGGTGGCGGCAGTGGCCGTGGTGCTGATGACCGTGGGCTGGCGCTGGCAGCGGCGCCATCACAACGCGGGCATTGTGGACGCGATGTGGGCGTCGGGCATGGCGCTGGCCGCCGTGCTGCTGGCCCTGACCGGCCCGGGCGCCGCCATCCCGCGCGTGTTGCTGGCCGTGCTGGGCGGCGTGTGGGCGGGCCGGCTGGCGTGGCACATCTGGCGGCGCGTGCGCCATGGCGAGGAAGACGGCCGCTACCGCGCCTTGCGCGCGCATTGGAATGGGCACCAGGGCAAGTTTGCGCTGTTCTTCCTGGCGCAAGCCGGGCTGGTCGTCTTTATGTCGCTGCCCTTCATCGCGGTCGCTTCCAACCCCGTGCCGCGCATGACGGCGTGGGTGTGGCTGGGCCTGCTGGTGTGGGTGGTGGCGGTGGCGGGTGAAACGATTGCCGACCGGCAGTTGGACGCTTTCCGCGACAACCCGGCCAACCGTGGCCGCACCTGCCGCCAAGGCCTGTGGCGCTATTCGCGGCATCCCAATTATTTCTTCGAATGGCTGCACTGGTTCAGCTATGTGGCGCTGGCCGTGGGCTCCAACCTGGCCTGGTTGGCATGGCTGGGTCCCATTGCCATGTTCATATTCCTGCGCTGGATCAGCGGCATCCCCTACACCGAAGCGCAGGCGCTGCGCACCCGGGGCGACGACTATCGCCAATACCAGCGCACCACGCCGATGCTGTTCCCCTGGTTTCCCAAGCGGGAATCGACGGGCTCAACGCATGTCAATGCAAAGGGCAAATGATGACGACCGCAACGCTTAGTGATACCCGCCTGGCTGCCGACCGGCCGGCGCCCGGCTTATTGGGCCTGGCCGAACGCGGCCTGGTGCCCGACGCGTTGATGCGCCACGGCATCCGCCGCTTGTGCGCCCAGCGCCTCCGTGAGGAACAAGCGGACGGCCCCGCCGGACAGGCGCGGCGCTACCAGCTACTGATTGATGAGCTGCGTACCAGCCCCGTCGCCATCCATACCGACGACGCCAATGCACAGCACTACGAGCTGCCGGCCGACTTCTTCAAGCTCTGCCTGGGCCGGCAGCTGAAGTATTCCGGTTGCTATTACCCCACGGGCCGCGAAACGCTGGACCAGGCCGAAGCCGCCATGCTGGAACTGACCGGCCTGCGCGCCGAACTGATGGACGGCCAGCGCATCCTGGAACTGGGCTGCGGCTGGGGATCCCTGACGCTGTGGATGGCCGAACGCTATCCCTCGGCGCGCATTACGGCGGTCTCGAATTCCGCGTCGCAGCGGCAGCACATTCAGGCGCAATGCCGCGCGCGGGGGCTGCTGAACGTGGAAGTCATCACCTGCGATGTCAACACGCTGGAATTGCCGCCGTCGGCCTACGACCGCTGCGTGTCGGTGGAAATGTTCGAGCACATGCGCAACTACCAAGACCTGCTGGCGCGCATCAGCTCGTGGCTGCGCCCGGGTGGCAAGCTGTTCGTGCACCTGTTCGCGCACCGCAGCCTGATGTACCCGTTCGAAACCGAGGGCGCCGACAATTGGCTGGGCCGGCATTTCTTCACGGGCGGCATCATGCCGTCGGTGGACACCTTGCTGTGGTTCCAGCAGGACCTGCGCATCCAGGCGCGCTGGCTGGTCGACGGCCGCCATTACGAGCGCACCGCCAACCACTGGCTGGCCAATCAGGATGCGCAGCGGGCAGACATCATGCAGGTGCTGGAACAAGCCTATGGCGCGCCGCTTGCCGGCTTGTGGTTTCAGCGCTGGCGCATGTTCTGGATGGCCTGCGCCGAACTGTTCGGCTACCAGGACGGGCAAGCGTGGATGGTGGCGCATTACCGCTTCGTGCGGCCGGACTGAGAGGAGGGCGCCATGCCGAAAACCAAACGCTTTGCCGGGTTGACCATACTTGGGGTGCTGGCCGCACTGGCCGGTTGCAGCAGCCCGCCGCCGATGCCTCCCGTCAACAACGTCGACATCAAGCGCTTCATGGGCGACTGGTACGTGATCGCCGGCATACCCACCTGGCCCGAGCGTCAGTCGTACAACGCCGTGGAGTCCTACGCCTTGCTGCCCGATGGCCGCATCCAGACCACCTTTCGCTATCGCCACGGCGGCTTCGACGCCAAGCTGAAAACCATGCGCCCCGTGGGCACCGTGGAGCCGGACACGGGCAATGCCATCTGGGGCATGCAGTTCATCTGGCCCATCCAGGCGGAATACGTCATCGCGTATCTGGACGACGACTATCAGCAGACCATCATCGGCCGCAGCAAGCGCGACTACGTCTGGATCATGGCGCGCACGCCCAGCTTGCCCCCAGCCGACTATGCCCGCCTGGTGGATAAGGTGCGCGAACTGGGCTATGACACCGCGGAATTGCGCCAGGTGCCTCAGCAATGGCCCGAGCAGGGACCCGATCCGCGCACGTATCCAGATGCTGCCGGCGCCACACGCTAAATATTTTTTGGTTATATAGCGGCGGCGGCTTATTTCAGCGCCCGGCAAGGGTCAAAGGACTGATCCGGCCCATATACCAGTACAGAAAGAGGGTGCGCGCCATCAAGGCCGCCGCTGGTCATACCAGTTATGCGAAGGCGAAAGATTTCACGAAGCTTACGGCAAGGGTTTTCCCGCTACGCCCCTTGCATCATTTGCCGATAGCATCGCAGCCAAATTCATGAAGCGCGACCATTTGTTACCCACGGGATCGCGCCTTGGGGGCTCCACCAATTCGCCCCGGGACCGGAAAAAAACTTTATCCAAGTTGGGAGACTTGCATGCAACGCCGTTCATTTTTGAAGAAAGCCACCTTGGGGGCCGCAGCAGGCGGCGCCACCCTGGCGGCGCCCGTCATCGCCCAGGAGGCCCCCACTCTGAACTGGCGCCTGGCGTCCAGCTTCCCCCGTAGCGCCGACGCCATCTATTCCGGCGGCGAAAGCGTCGCCAAGTACGTGTCCGAAGCCACTGGCGGCAAGTTCTCCATCCGCGTGTTCCCGGCGGGCGAAATCGTCCCGGCGCTGCAAGTGCTGGACGGCGTGCAAAACGGCACGATCGAATGCGGCCACAGCGCGTCGTACTACTACTACGGCAAGGACCCGGTCCTGAGCTTTGACGCCGCCGTGCCGTTCGGCCTGAACACCCGCCAGATGAATTCCTGGATGCGCCACGGCGACGGCCTGTCGCTGCTGCGCGACGTCTTCAAGGCCTACAACATCGTCAATTTCCCCTGCGGCTATACCGGCACGCAGATGGGCGGCTGGTTCCGCAAGGAAATCAAGACGGTGGACGACCTGAAGGGCCTGAAGTTCCGCGTCAGCGCCTTCGCGGGCGCCGTGTTGTCGCGCCTGGGCGTGGTGCCGCAGCAGATCGCTGGCGGCGACATCTACCCGGCACTGGAAAAGGGCACCATCGACGCGGCCGAATGGATCGGCCCCTACGATGATGAAAAGCTGGGCTTCAACAAGGTGGCCCCGCATTACTACTACCCGGGCTGGTGGGAAGGCACGCTGCAAGTGTCGCTGTACGTCAACCAGGACGCCTACAACAAGCTGCCCAAGCACTACCAGGCCATCCTGGCGCAGGCATCGGCCGCGGCGACCAACGACATGATCGCCAAGTACGACGCCGAGAACCCCGCCGCGCTGCGCCGCCTGATTGCCCAGGGCGCCAAGCTGCAATCGTTCCCCAAGCCCGTCATGGACGCGTGCTTTGCGGAATCGGTCAAGCTGTACGACGAAATGAGCGCCAAGAGCCCGGCGTTCAAGAAGGTCTACGAAAGCATGAAGAGCTTCCGCGACAACGAACTGCCCTGGTTCCGTGTTGCTGAAGGCAGCTATGACAGCTACATGGGCACGATCAACCGCGGCAAGTAAGCGACCCCTGATTGTGTCGGCGCGCGTGGATGTGCCGCATCCGCGCGCGCCTGCTGGTTTTCTCCTCTCTTCTCGTTGCACATTGACTGCGCGCCAAGCCCCGCGCCAGTCCGGATATCCAACATGAATGCCCTATTAGCCCTATCCCGTTTGATCGATGCGATCAACACGGTGGTTGGCCGGTGCGTGACGTGGCTGACGCTGGTCGTCGTCGTGGTCAGCGCTGGCAACGCCATTGTGCGCAAGGTCTTCGAGGTCAGCTCCAACGGCTGGCTGGAATTGCAGTGGTACCTGTTCGGCGCCATCTTCCTTTTGGCGGCCGGCTATACGCTGCTGCGCAACGAACACGTGCGTGTGGACGTGCTGTCGTCCCGCCTGTCGCGACGCAAGCAGATCTACATCGACATTTTCGGCGTCATCTTTTTCCTGATGCCCGCCTGCCTGCTCATCACCTACCTGTCGTGGCCTGTGTTCATGGATTCGTTCCTGACCAACGAGCAGTCGTCCAATACCGGTGGCCTGGTGCGCTGGCCCGTCAAGCTGCTGATTCCGGTCGGCTTCGCCTTGTTGGTGCTGGCCGGCTTGTCGCACCTGATCAAGTGCGTGGGTTTCCTGATGGGCAAGTGCCCCGACCCCGGCGCGCGACCCTCCGAAATTTCCGCTGAAGAAGCCCTGGCGCTGGAAATCGCCGAAGAGGCGCGCCTGCGCGAAGAACGCGCCCTGGCGGCGCAAGGCGGGAACAAGCCAGACGGCGCCCGCGGCCAGAACGGACAGGACGGACGCTGACCATGGAATTCTTGACTGCAAACATGGCCCCCATCATGTTCGCCACCTTGGTGGTGTTCCTGCTGATGGGCTTTCCCGTGGCCTTCGCGCTGGCGGCCAACGGCATACTCTTCGCGCTGGTCGGCATTGAACTGGGCCTCTTGAACGCGGCGCTGTTCCAGGCGCTGCCGCAACGCATCTTCGGCATCATCGCCAACGACACCTTGCTGGCCGTGCCATTCTTTACCCTCATGGGGCTGGTGCTTGAAAGATCAGGCATGGCCGAAGACCTGCTGGAAACCATCGGCCAATTGTTCGGCACCGTGCGCGGCGGCCTGGCGATTGCCGTGGTCTTCGTGGGCGCCATGCTGGCGGCCACCACCGGCGTGGTGTCGGCATCGGTGATCTCGATGGGCCTGATTTCCCTGCCCATCATGCTGCGCTACGGCTACGACCGCAGGCTGGCCAGCGGCATCATCGCCGCGTCCGGCACGCTGTCGCAGATCATTCCGCCGTCGCTCGTGCTGATCATCCTGGCCGATCAGTTGGGCCGCTCCATCGGCGACATGTACCGTGGCGCCATCGTGCCCGGCTTCCTGCTGGCGGGCACGTATGTGGCGTTCGTCATCATCAAGTCGTACCTGAAGCCTGATTCGGCGCCCGCGCTGCCCGAAGAGGCGCGTTCGTTCCGCGAAGCCAACGGCACGCGCGGCGGGCGTTCGCTGCTGGTGCTGATGGTGATCTCGGCGCTGTCCGCGTACTTCGTCGGCCAGTACATCGAAGCCGATACGGCGCCGGTGGACGAGCAGATCGTGCTGTCGCTGCTGATCTGGGGCCTCACCGCCTTCATCATTGCCGGCACCAACAAGATCTTCAAGATGGGCATGCTGTCGGCCCTGGCCGAGCGCGTCACCTTCGTGATGATCCCGCCGCTGTTCCTGATCTTCCTGGTGCTGGGCACGATCTTCATCGGCGTGGCTACGCCCACCGAAGGCGGCGCCATGGGTGCCGTGGGCGCCATCCTCATGGCCATGATCCGGGGCCGGCTGACGTTGAAGCTGATGAAGCAGGCCATGGACACCACCACCAAGCTGTCCACCTTCGTGGTGTTCATCCTGGTGGGCTCGACGGTGTTCGGCTTGACCTTCCGTGGCGTCAACGGCGACCTGTGGGTGGAACACCTGCTGGTCAGCCTGCCCGGCGGCGAAATGGGCTTCCTGATTGCCGTCAGCGTGCTGACCTTCGTGCTGGCCTTCTTCCTGGACTTCTTTGAACTGGCGTTCATCATCGTGCCGCTGCTGGGCCCGGTGGCCGACAAGCTGGGCATCGACCTGATCTGGTTCGGCGTGCTGCTGGCGGTGAACATGCAGACCTCGTTCATGCATCCGCCATTCGGCTTTGCGCTGTTCTACTTAAGATCGGTCGCGCCCAAGGACAGGTACAAGGACAAGGTCACGGGCAAGATGATCGAACCCGTCACCACGGGCCAGATCTACCGCGGCTCCATCCCGTTCATCGTCATCCAGTTGGCCATGGTGGCGGCGGTGTTGGCGTTCCCGGGCCTGGTCATGCACTACAAGAGCGACGAAGCCCAGGTCGACGCCACCAAGGTGAAGATCGAGGTGGATACGTCCTACGGCACCAGCACTTATGGCAGTGACGACCCGGGGGCGGATTTCAAATAGCGCGCCTCGCAAGAAACGCAGGAAACGCAGGAAAGCAATGCCGGCAGCGATGCCGGCATTTTTTTGTTGCGTGCTTTCGGGATTTCCCTAAATGGTGGCGACAAGCGATCGAATACAGAATACCGGCACGGTGACCGCCGCCGTTCGGCGCGCGGCCTGTGCGCCTTGCCGGAGAACCCCCATGAGATTGTCCCGCCGCCATGCCCTGGGCGCGCTTGCCGCGCTGCCCGCTTCCTTGCTCTCCTTGACCTCACTGACCGCGCGCACTGCCTGGGCGCAAAGCACGTTTCCAACGCGGCCCGTGCGCCTGCTGGTGGGTTTTGCCCCCGGCGGCCTGACCGACATCGCTGCCCGCGCCTTGGCCGAACGCATGGGTAAGACGCTCAAGCACAACGTCGTGGTGGAAAACCGGCCGGGCGGGCAGGCCATCATCGCCACCGTGGCGGTGGCGCGCGCCGAACCGGATGGCTACACGCTGGGCTTCGCCGGCACCAACGGCATGATTTTGAATCCCTTGCTGTACAACAACCTGCCTTACCAACCGTCTGATTTCAAGCAATTGGGGTCCATGGGCAAGTCGCCCATGCTGCTGATCGTGCACCCCGACCTGGGCGTGAAGAACGTGCAGGAATTCATCGCGCTGGCCAAGAAAAAGCCCGGCGACATCACCTGCGCCCATGCGGGACGTGGCGTCATCAACCATCTGGCGCTGCTGCATTTTCAGTCCAAGACCGGCACGCAATTCCAGGACGTGCCCTACAAGGGCAGCGGCCCCGCGCTGCTGGACCTGATGGCCGGCACCGTGCAAAGCAGCTTCGACTTTCCCACGTCGGCCTTGCCCAACATCAAGTCGGGCAAGCTGGTGGCGCTGGCCGTCACCGCCGACAAGCGCCTGACCAGCCTGCCCGACGTGCCCACCATGAAAGAGGCCGGTGTCGACGACTTTGAGCTGTACACGCGCATGATGATTTCCGGCCCAGCCGCCATGCCGGCGAACGTTGCGCAGGTGCTGGAGAACGCCGTGCGCGTAGGCACGCGCGACCCCGGCCTGATCCAGCAATTCGCCGAGCAGGGCGTGGCCGTGGAATTCACCTCGTCGGCGGACCTGGACAAAGTCATCGCCGACGAATCCGCCATGTGGGCCCAGGTCATCAAGGCCAACGGCGTGCCCAAGACCGATCTGAAAGCCTGAGGACACCCCGTGACCGACCTAGCCCGCATTAGCGTCACCCCGGAATTCGCCCTGATCGATGTCGCTCGCGACATTCGCATCGACGGCTTTCCTGCCTACGCCTTCATTACCGTCACCGCCAGCATGCAGATGTGCGGTGCGCCGTGGCGCTCGCAAGCCGTGTTCGTGGCCGGGCACGACGGCAGCCTGGACCTGGGCCGCGACTGCCCCGTGTCAGGCAGCTACGCCGAACCTTCGGCCATGGGCATCGTGTGGTCCATGGTGTGCGAGGACATGAGCCGCGTGGTGTTCCCGCCCGACCGCACCGAACCCTTGGTGATTCAGATCGAGGCCACGGACGGGGTGCGCAGCGCGTCGGCGCGGCTGGTGCAGGAATTTTTGGAGGAGGGCGTCACGCATCGCGCGGTGCGTGAGCAGGTCGGCGGCATGACCGTGTCGGGCGAGCTCTATACGCCCGCCGGACCCGGCCCGCATCCGCTGGTGATCTACATGAACGGCTCGTCGGGCGGCGTCAACGCGCCACGCGCCGCGCTGTTCGCCGCGCGCGGTTTCCAGTGCCTGGCGCTTGCCATCTTCAACTACGACGGCCGGCCCAAGTACCTGAACGACATGCCGCTGGAATACTTCGAACACGCGTTGCGTTGGGCGCACGCCGAGCTGGCGCCGCGCGATGGTTTCGTGGCCTTGTCGGGCATCAGCCGGGGCGGCGAGACCTCCTTGCTGGTGGCCTCGCAGTATCCCGAGTTGGTCAGCGCGGTGGCCGCCTACGTGCCGTCGCCCGTCATGCACGGCGTGGTCAGCGCGGGGTCACCCGGCACCGGCCGTAACGCCCAGGTCTGGACCAAGAATGGCGAACCCTTGCCGCATCTGTGGCAGGACAACGCCAGCGCCGACTGGGAAGCGGCCTATGCGTCTGAACCGCCGTATCGGCAAACCCACGCTTTTCTGAGCGCCACGCGCGATGCCGCGGCCGTTGAACGCGCGCGCATTCCGGTGGAAAACTATCCCGGCCCGATCATGCTGATCAGCGCATCCGATGACGGCTTCTGGCCCAGCACCGCCTATTCCGAAATGGTGATGCGCCAGCGTCAGGCACACGGCCTGCCCACGTTTCACCACGTGTGCATGGGGGCGGGGCACCACGTGCAGTACCCCTATCTGCCCGCCACGCTGATCAGCAAACCGCATGCGATGTCGGGCTTGCTGCTGGACGCGGGCGGCACGCCGGCCGCGAATGCGGCGGGCAACGAGGGGTCGTATCTGGCGGTGCTGGAATTCTTGAACCGCGCGGCGGGGGTATCCGGCTGATCGCCGGTGCGCCGGCCGCGGGTACGCCCGCCGCCGGTACGCCCTTCCTTATTCTTCGCTAGTCCATTCGACCTGCACGCCCAGGCTGCGCAGGTTTTCCACGAACTGCGGATGCGCACGGCGGATCGGCGTCGCGTTGCGGATTTCCGAGCGGCCCTTGATGCTGCTGGCCACCATGAACAGCGCGATCGCCACGCGGATGATGTAGGGGCTTTCCACCACGGCTGGCGTCAGCGGCATGCCGCCGAAGGTCACCACGCGGTGCGGGTCCGACGAGAACACATGCGCGCCGAACTTCGTCAGCTCGCCCGTCCAGCCCAGCGCACCGTCATAGACCTTGTTCCAGAACATGGCATTGCCTTCGGCGCACACGCCCAGCGCAATGAAGATCGGCAGCAGGTCCACCGGAAAGTACGGCCAGGGCGCGGCTTCCACCTTGGTCAGCACGTTGCTGGTGAAGGGCGTCTGCACCTTCAGCGGACCGGAACGCAGCGCTCGCGACCACCCATCCTTGTGTTCGATCGTGACGCCAAACTTGGCGAAGGTGCGGTCTATCAACGGAAAGTTGCCCGGCGTGCGGTTGCGCACCACCACATCGCCACCCGTGATCGCGCCCAGCGCGAGGAAGGTCGTGATCTCGTGGAAGTCTTCTTCAAAAGTGAATTCGCCACCGCCCAGGCGCGCACCGCCGCGCACCGTCAGGCGCGATGTGCCGATGCCATCAATGTCGGCGCCCATCATCGCCATAAAGCGGCAAAATTCCTGCACGTGCGGCTCGGACGCCGCATTGGTCAAAGACGATTCCCCAATGGCCGCCGCCGCGCACAGCACGAAGTTTTCGGTGGTGGTGACTGACGCGTAGTCCAGCCAGTGATGCGTGGCTTTCAGCGTGCCGCTGCTGCGCACCAGCAAAGACCCGCTGGCGCGTTCCACTTCGCCGCCGAACGAGCGGAAGATATCCACGTGCGGATCAATCTCGCGCACGCCCAGCGTGCAACCCTTGACGTTGTCTTCCAGCCGCGCGATCCCGAAGCGCGCCAACAGCGGCGGCACCAGCATGATCGACGAGCGCATCTCTTCCGGCAGCCGGTGCTGCGTGGCGTCGAAGGTGGTGTTGCGATGATGCAGGTTCAGAGTGCGCGTGGATTCGTCCAGCTTCACGTCACTGCCCAGCGTGCGGAAGATGTCCAGAATCTTCCGCACATCGGTAATGTCCGGCACGCCATGCAGCGTCAAGGGCTGGTCGGTTAAGAGCGTGGCGCACAGAATGGGCAGCACGGCATTCTTGTTGGCCGAAGGAATGATGCGGCCGCGCAGGGGCGTGCCACCGTGGACGATGAGACTGGACATGGGGAAGGCGGACGGATTGCGTACGGATAGCGGGAAGTGGCCGGAATTGTACTTGTGTCGCCTGACGGGGACGGGTGGCCCGGTGATGAAACGTTTCAAACTGCAAGTGACGTGGCCATCCAGGATTTTCCGGCGGCGCGCCTTGCCTCTCCCGCGCTCTCGCTGCGCGAGGTCAATGCCCCACGGCAGCCATGCCCGAGGTCCGTAATCCGGGCCGGAACGCATGCGCGCGCGCCGACCACGCCATCGCGAACGCCAGGGCGACCAGCACAAGCAGCGCCCACGGAAACGCCCCTACGCCCCAGGCCTCAAGCAGCATGCCGCCCGCCACGCCGGCCCCGGCGATCGCGCCATTCCACGCGACCACGTTCATCGACAGCGCGACGTCCGCACCGCTACCGGCCGCATCGGCCAACGCCGTTTGCAACAAGGTGGCGGCCCCGCCGAAGCTGATGCCCCAGACCGCCACGCCCAGGTAGATCACGGCTGGGTTGGCAGGCGCCAGGGCGAAGACCAGCGCCGTGGCGGCAAATGCGGCCAGGCTGGTCAGCACCGTCAGGCGCAAATGGTGATCGACCAATTTGCCCGTGATCCAGATGCCGGCAAGCGCTGCCATGCCAAAGACCAGCAGCACCAGGTCCACCCGTTCAGACAAGCCGGCAGGGGCCACAAAGGGGGCAATGTAGGTGTACAGAATGTTGTGCGCCAGCATCCACGCCACCACCACCGCCAGCACGGGCCGCACACCCGGCGTCGTGAAGACCCGGCGCAGCGGCATGCGTTCATGGGCAGACTGCCCCGGGTAGTCAGGCACCTTGGCCAGCACCCAGACGACCAGCCCCAGCGTCATCGCCGACATGATCCAGAACGCCACGCGCCATCCCACCGTGGCCCCCAGCAACGTGCCCAGCGGCACGCCGAGAGACAGCGCGATTGGCGTGCCCACCATCGCCAACGCCATCGCCCGCCCTTGTTGCCAGGGGGCGACCATGCGCCGCGCGTAGCCTGCCAGCAGGCTCCAGGCCAGCCCCGCCGCCATGCCCGCGAAGAAGCGCGCCACCAAGGTCAGCCGGTAGTTTGTCGACAGCGCCGTGGCGGAATTGAAGAGAAGAAAGCCGATGATCGTCATCAGCAACACGTTGCGGCGGCGCCAGCCACGGGTGGCGATCGTCAGCGGAATGGCCGCCAGCAAGGAACCCAGCGCATAAGCCGTCACCATCTGCCCGGCCAAGGCCTGGCTGACCTCCAGGCCGGCGCTGATCTGCGGCAACAGCCCGGCGGGCAGGGTTTCGGTAACGATGCAAAGAAAGCCGGTCATGGCCAGCGCCAGCAGCGCGGAGACAGGCAGGCGGTCAGACGCGGGCTGCCCGGTTGAAGTTGTTGAGTGATTCACGCAAAAGTCCTTTGGTAGAGGTAGCCGGATCGATATACGCGGCGAGCCATGCGCGGTGGATGAGCGCAAAGATTGGCTGTTTTATATACCGATCAGTACAAATGTAGGTCGGGCGCTTTCGCGTTGTCAACGACTTTTGTATCGATTAGTATTGATGTCGCGTTCGACAATAGGGAGACCGTAATGGCGCAAATGGGCAGGCCGCGCGCGTTTGACCGCGAGCAGGCGATCGACCAGGCGTTGCATCTGTTTTGGGAGCAGGGCTACGAATCGACTTCGCTCAGCCAGTTGAAGGCCGGGATCGGCGGGGGTATTTCAGCGCCCAGTTTTTATGCGGCGTTCGGGTCGAAAGAGGCGCTGTATGCGGAAGCCGTTCAACGCTATCTGGACACCTACGCCCGCGTGAACGATAGCCTGTGGGATGACAATATTCCCCCCAGAACCGCCATAGAACTGGCGCTGCGCCGGTCGGCGAAGATGCAGTGCGAGCGCACTCACCCCAAAGGCTGCATGGTGGCGCTGGGCGTCATGAGTGCGCCCACCCCTGAACATGCCGCCGTCGCCAAGCCCTTGGCGGCATCGCGCCAACGCACGCATTCTGGCTTCATCCGCTGCGTGGAACGCGGCATTGCCAGCGGCGAGCTTGTGGCGACGACGGACGCCAAAGTGCTGGGTACCTTGTTCAACAGCTTTCTGTTGGGCGTGTCGCTCGCGGCCCGGGACGGCGTGCGGTACCCCGTGTTCGACGCCGCGATTACGCAACTGATGCTGCAATGGGACGCGGCGTGCGCGCCGGCAAGCTAAGCGAACAAACCAAGGCTCAGGCGTCCGCTTCGCCCCGCCCAAACGTCAGTTCGCGACCCCGCGCGTCCACGCGTGCGCGGGCCTGTTCCATGCGCCGCCGCAAGCGCCAGCCACCAAACCAGCCACTGGCGTCATTGATTTCGCCGCTTAAGCGCTGCAAGTATTCGTTGTCGGGCGACAGCGCGCAGGCGCGCGCAATCCACACCTTGGCCAGATAGGCATTGGGCTCGCAGCCGCGTCCTTCCATGAACGCGATGGCGTAGCTGCGCGCGGCGGTTTCGCGGTCGCCCTCATCGCTTTGGTCCCACAGCCAGGGCAATACACGGTCCAGGGCGGTGCGTTGGTCTTCATCCGACCCGCTGTGCATCAGCATCAGCCAGCTCAGGTTGCGGGCGGCCATCGCTTCCATGCGGGAACCGCGATCGGCTACGTGCCAGTTGTTTTCCAGCCAGAGCCGGTACGTCTGGTATTCGCCCGTTGGAATGTCGCGGCCTTCGTCGATGGCGGCATAGGCCAGGTTGTTGCGGGCCACCAGATGGCCGGCTTCGGCGGCGCGTGTCAGCCAATCGCGCGCGGCGGTCTTGTCGATACCGTCGTAGTCAGCGTCGATCTTGCCCGCATACAGCTCGCTTAGCGACATCAGCGCATCCGAGCGCCCACGCGCGGCGCCTTCCTGCCACAGGAACAACGCGGCGTCGGGCGATACGTCGCCCCACAGGTTGCGGCCCAACTGCGGCAGGTTGAACTCGCGGGCCTCGCGGTCCAGCGCAAAGCCGCGTTCCAGCAGCGCCTGGGTATCAAGCTCACCCGCCTGCAAGCCGAACAGGCCAAACTGGCTGCCCACGGCCGCCAGCAACACGGCTTCCACATCATCTCCCCAGTGCGCACCGCGCAACAGGATCTGGCGGAACAGGCCCTGGGTGTCGGGCATGCCCTTGAACCACAGGCACGCCTGCAAGGTGAACAGCGTGCCGGGGTAGGCCTCGTCCGTCAGGTCGATATCGGCGGGGGCCGTCGCGCAGGCTTGCGTCAGCAGATCGTAGGCGTGTTGCAGCAGCGCGGCATCCCAATGCACCTCGCCGTCGTCGTCAACGTGGCGCGCACGCATGGTTTCGAAGTTGGCGTAGTGGCACAGGGCCACGGCGCGTTGCTCGGCGGAAAGCTGCAAGGTCAGCCATTGCTCGAACGCCTGGAGGAACACGTCGATCTGCTCGTCGTCATCGGGTTCCGGATGAAAGGCGGTGTAGCCCAGGTAATCGAATTCCTTATGGAACCGCAGCTCATCGCGCTCGGCCTCGGTCAGGCCTGCGCATACGGGGCCGTTGATGAAGGCGTCCATTGCGGCGTGGCTGCCGCCCCAACGCGGATACAGGAAATACAGGTACGCGCTCAGCGCGCCTACATCATTCGGACGCAGGGCAAGCGCGGTGCGCAGCCAATAGGTTTTGGGATCGTCGTTGTCGCTGGCCTGGCGCGCGGGCAGGCCGGGTGGCAATGAGGCGGGCAGGTCGGCCAGGCCCATGCCGCTGTGTTCGGCTAGCAGGTTCAGGCCTTGCTCCCAGACCTCGGCGGGCCAGTGCGCCTGTAGCGCGTCGTGCGACGCCTGGGGTGAAAGTTGGAGCGAAGCCTGGGGCGTGGCCGGTGCGGCGGTGGCCAAGCCCGCCAGCCATTCAGGTTCACCCAGGTACGCGCAGACCCGCATGGTCCGCTGCACGGCCACCGCCGGCCGCTCGTGCAAGGCCATGGCTTGCAGGAATGCGGCCACGGCATGGTCGCGCGCCATCATCGCGCCCACCCATTGCTCATCGTCCACGTAGTCGGCGGTGTTGCTGGTGCGGATGGTGCCGGCAATGATCTCCCACTGGTTGCCGTAGGCAAGATGCGCGTGATACGACGCGGGCCGCGCGTCACGCCATGCGCGCAGGCGGGCAAGGTTGTCAGCGGCTGATAATTGCGGGTCGCGGATCTCGTCCAACAACCACCGATACCCGAAGGACTCGCCCTTGCTGTCCAGCCACCGCAAGGCGGCGGGTTCCAGGATGGCGTCCAGTTCATCAAACTGGCCGCTTTGCAGCAGTTGCCGAATTTCCGCGCGACGCGCGAGATGGGTGTCGATGGTGTGGGGGGATGCAGTCATGCGCTACGCAGGTGGGTTCAAGGAAAGGCGAACCCATGCCGGCTGCGCATGGCGCATGCGGGGGCCGCAATGTTCTAACAACGGCAGATTGGCGGATTAGTTAAGGACGGGGTCTTTGGTCGCGGGGTTCTTGCGCACCAGCACCGTGCCCAGAATCGTCAGCGCCAGCCCGCCGCCAACATAAGGCAGGCCGAAAATAAGCGCCCAGAAGAAGAGGGCGGTATTGGCATCGCGCGTATCCGCGGCGGAGGCGTTCTGCGTACCGGCGTCCATGGTCAGCAAGGTGGCGGGAATGGTCAGCACCAAGGCCACGCCCAGCACGACGCAACCCCAGCCGACCAGGCGGCGCAGGTTGGGAATGCGCGCCAGCATGACGCTGGCGATGACGGTGATGACAAGCCAGACGGCCAGACCGGACACGATCATCGTGTTGGAATCCGCCGAGGCGGTGCTTTGCTCACCCGGGCTCAAGGCCATGAAAACCGGCAGCAGCACGCCATAGCCGACCCTGCCGATGATCAGTCCGAAGACGATGCTGACAATCCATTTAATGCTGTTCGAGGGCATGCCGGGAAATCCTGTCGTGGTTTGGATAGTGTTGCTGCGCAGGGAAAAAACCCACGTCAGCGTCTACGCCCGGCGCCGCACGTTCTCTTCATGCAGCAGCTTGATCTGCTCCGCAAACTCCGGCACGGGGCCATCAACCGTCACCCCCTCAATAACGTCTTGAATCGCCAACGTTTTTACGCGAGACGGCGCCACGCCCCATTCCCGCATCCACTGCGCATACTGCTTCGAAGACGCCGCATACACAATGCGCCCCAGCCCCACCCAGCCATGCGCCGCCGAACACATCGCGCAGTGCTCACCCGAGGTGTAGACGGTGCACGACGCGCGCTCGGCTGCCGGCACGTGGTTGGCCGCCCAACGGGCAATTTCAAATTCAGGATGCTGGGTGTGATCGCCGCCCGAGACGTGATTATGGTCTTCGAACAGCACCTCGCCATTGGCGGACACCAGCACGGAACCAAAGGGCTGATCGCCCAGTTCCAACGCGCGCTTGGCCAGCTCAATGCAGCGGGTCAGGTGTTTTTTGTCTAGGTCGTTGATCATGTGGGGGTCTCCTTGTGGGGCTGCGGTGCCTGCGCAGATCTCAATGCGGGATCCTAACGTGTGTGTGGGCTATATCCCCAATCAATAAAAAATATCCACGTAATCCGTCAAACGGTCGCAGCTTTCCATTTGCTGCAGGCGCCAGTATTTGCGCTTGCCGGTGGCCCGAAACTCGTAGTCGCCCGTGCGTTCGCAACGGCGGCCTTTGTCGGGGGCGTCAAGAATCAGGATCGTGCCGCGAAAGGTGAAGCGGTCTTTGTCGATCGACACGATTTCACCGTTGATTTTCAACGTGCCTTCAAAATTGGCCTGCGTGCCATCGATGCGCACGACGTCGTTCACGTCCTTCGCATTCAGGTGGCCACGTTCGGCCGACCAGAGCCATTGCACGCTGACGCCGCTGTTGTTCATCAGGCGTTCGTAGGCGGTCTGGCTTTTGATTTCGGTCTTGGTGACCGGGGCCAGTCCCGTTGAACCCGCCTGCGGGGTTGCCTGTTGTGGGGCTGCTTGCTGCTGGGCCGCTTGCTGCGCAGGGCCGTGGGCGCGGATGGTTTCAGCTTGCGCCGCCTGCATCGGCGAAGCCGCGGCCAACGCCAGCCCGAACGCCAGGGGAAGAATCCGGGAAAGCCGCGTGCGCGTGCTTTGCGTGCGGTGCGGAGCGGTGTTCAAGTCGCGATCAGGCGTGTTTTGCATGGTCATGAATGGTTGGCTAAGAACGTCCGCCACGGGCAAGGGCGGCCACGGGCGCTTAAATTAGCACGCGGATTGCATTTGGTAATTGCTGATTACCGGCGTTATGTATCTATCCGTAAAGGGCGGTGTCCGAGTGGACACCGTGGGCTATCCGATGCGGCAAAGCGGCGTAGAGTGGCGAAGTCGACGCGCAGGCGTACCCACGCCGGCGCACCTATAAAGGAAGCTCATGCTGACCGTGCATCATCTGGGAAAATCGCAATCCGAACGCATCGTGTGGCTGTGCGAGGAACTCGCCATCCCGTACAACCTGAAGGTCTATGACCGCGATCCGGTCACACGGCTGGCCCCGCCTGAATACAAGGCGCTGCACCCGCTGGGCACGGCGCCCATCATTACCGACGGCGACGTGGTGTTGGCCGAGTCCACCGCCATCGTGGAATACCTGTTGACCCGCTACGGCGACGGCCGCCTGACGGTGCCGCCCACCAGCCCGGACTATGCCAACTACCTGTATTGGTTCCACTTCGCCAACGGCTCGCTGCAACCCAGCCTGATGCGCTGCATGGTGCTGGCCCGAGCCGAAGTGCCCGCCGACAAACCCGCCGTGCAATTCGCCGATGCGAGGCGCCAGCAGGCCTTGGCGATGGTCGACAAACAGTTGGGCAAGACCGATTACCTGGCCGGCAATGTCTTGACCGCCGCCGACATCATTGTTGTGTTTTCGCTGACGACGATGCGCCTGTTCTATCCCTACGACTTGTCGCCGTATAAGAACATTCTGACGTACCTACAGCGCATCGGCGCGCGCGATGCGTATCGCCATGCCATGAAAAAAGGCGACCCGGAGATGGCGCCTATGTTGTCCTGAAGGCGGGCGGCAGCGCCGCGCCGAGGTCAGGATGTGGGGACCGGCCCATGCTGTGAAGCAGCGTCCAGCCGGTCCCGAAGGGCAGAGGATTACAGCGTTGTCGGCGATATCTTGTTGCCGTCCACCGACACACCGGCCATCAAGCCGCCGTTGTTCAGCACAAAGCCCACGATAGGTTGCTGGGCGGTATTGGAATCAATACTGCCGTTGGCACCCACATTGGCCACGGCCACGGAGGCGTCGGCGCCGATGGTCCAACCGCTGCTGGCGCGGAACTTGGCAAGGGCGTCATCCGTCATGAACAACAGCACCATGGCTTTGGATTGGGCGCCGGCTTGAAAGCCGATCGACCCGCCACTGATGCTGTAGTAGCCCGTGTCTTGCCCTTTCACCCGCAGCACCCCGGTGCCGTGTTGGGCGCCGACGATGAAGCTGGCGCTAAGCACGTCCGGAAATACCAGCACGCCGCGCGCGCGTTCCACCAACTGCCTGGATTGCGGCGAGCCCTCGTACAGCTTGGTCAGCGTGGCGTTGGCGGCGGCGTTCAGCTCTTGCCGCTTCTCGGCCGACGTGGCCTTGTCGGCGGGGGTGGTTGTTGTGCAACCCGCGAACATCACACTCGCCACGCCTAGCGTCACCGCCACCGTGGTCCTACGCCATGTAGAAGAGATCTTATTCATATGCGCTTCCTTTTTGGTTGCAGGCGAATTTGCAGATTACTCTTGTTGATGGCGTTGGTGCGGGCTTAAGAAGCGGGTTTTGGGAAAAATTTGGGCGCGGGACTAAGTCTGATCGCTGACCTTGAAAGCCACGGATAGCGCGTCGCGGCAGGCTATCGCGGTTTACCATCGCAATATGTTTCTGCTTATTCTCCTTTGGATCGTTCTGGCCCTGGTGGTGGGCGGCTTGGCCGCCGGCCGGGGCCGCAAGCGCATCGGCTGGACGATACTGGCCTGCCTGATCAGCCCGCCCTTGGCCGGCGCGTTTTTGTTTGCCATTGCCGACCGGTCAGCCCATGCGCGTGAACCGGTGCTGCCGACCCATACGGAATGCCCGCACTGCGCCGGGCGGATTTTGCGCGACGCGCGGGTTTGCCGGCATTGCGGCGGCGAGGTATCGGCTTAGTTCAGCTTGATGTTGGCCTTGCGGGCAACGTCGCGCCAGCGTCGAAGACATGCGCGAGAACGTCAAGAAGGGCACAGGGGGTTGCAGGGGACCGCCTTGAAGGAGACGTCGGTGGCCATGCTGGCGCTACGCGACTCGGCTCAAGGGGCATCGCGCGACGACCTTGTTTGTGCCAGGCTTGATCACGGCGATCGATACGCCCCAAGTGATGATCAGGCCGCCATTCGGCGTAGCACCTCGTCGTCGCCAGACACCGGGCTGATCTTCCTGCCATCCTGGATGTGGCCTATCAAATAAAGGCCTTCTGCGTTTCATTTGTCGGTCTGTCCTTTGTGCTGGGCTTGCACAACTGCTGGGCTGTCTTCAGGCCCGCTGCGCGATTCTGCATCCATTTGCTCTGGCCAGTGGACTCTAGGGGCCAGACGAAGCGCAAGGTTGTAGGAAGGAACTTCATTGGGATCGTTGAATCTCTCGACCGGCGGCAATGCTTCGGGGCCGTGCTGCATGTAAGCGCAGACATAGTCCCAAGAGCTGCCTTCGTCTTGTCCTACGCTCAACGGAAAGCGGTCGATGACTTCATTTGTGCCGGGTTTGATGACGGCAATGGATACACCCCAGGTGATGATCAAGCCGCCTTGCGCGGTAGCACCGCGTTGGCGCCAGACTTCAGCGCGCAGGTCCGCCCAGTTGTAGGATTTCGTGGTGACGTACCAGCGAGCGAACGGGTTCCACCAGAGGAAACGGAAACTATAAACAAATGCCTTGCGGCGCAAACGATTGAAGCGGATGGGCTCGTCCCGAGGGGGCGCGGTGTCAACCCGTATCATGAAAATAGTCCACCACAGCATTGCGGCGACAACTGCCGAGATCTCAAGCAAGTTCAATATTTTCATTCCGGGTGAAATTAGTAATGGAATAGCGAAAATTAACCACGCTATGCCGAATATAGATAATGCAAGTAATAGGCCTCGCATTTTGCGAGGCTTTCGATTTACTTCTAGATAGACACCGTTCATGGAATTAATGACCGGCACTTCTTCGATACTGATGAGCGTCGGAGCGCAGCTATCAGGTTCAGCCAAGTCTCGGACCCAGCCACGATGTGGCGGCACGAGGAGAGGTTCGGTGTTGGGCGAATATTTGTTTTTTTGGATCAATGCTGGCCTCGTAAAAGATAAAAATTTCATATGCACCCCGATCAAACGAAGCTACCGGAATGCAATGGCCGTAATTTCTCCATATACGCTCGTATCCTCGACGTTCGGCCAGTATTTGACGTGCAGCGTGGCGGACTCAATCTCTTCCTCGCCGAGGTCAATCAAAATTGACCCGGCTATTAATGGTGAGGCTATTGTCGGCTGACGAGTGGCGTTGCCGTCGATTTGGTGCCCAGGGCGCTTGGGAGTGACTGACAGTTTCGCGATTGCTTTAGAATTGTGCTGCTCCGCGACTACTATTTGCGCAGGCGTGTGCCGCTTTAACGCTAGGTACATCGCATAGCCTGATTGCTCCGACGTCCACCTTGGTAGTTCGACGCTATAGTCAAGCGTTGTTCCCCACGTGATGCCCGAAGCGCCCATCGGGGCTAGCGACGATCGGGGGCGGAAATTAAATTCAAAATCTATTATTAGCCCTATTAGAGCTGCATTCAGAGCCCCAATAGCAGTGTCTTTATCCGCATTGGCAGCACCTGACTTTTCGATAGCTATTTCTTCGCTAGCGTGTGGGGGAATATTAATAATGGTTTTAGCCGCGTTCCACCAGATGGATGGGATTTCGTCATGATTCCCAAAATAACACCGGCGAGTCCATTGCTCGATAGAGGTTGACTGGTTGCGCCTTGCGCATGCAGATGCGGTGTAGGCAAGCAGGCCAAAAGCAATAGCCCATCCAAGGGGGCCCAGAAGTGATGACGCCCCAGATAGAGCAACGTACGCCCCTGCGAAGCCTGAAAGTATGGATAGACCACTGGCAGCTAAATAACGGTTGCGTGAGTCGGCATCTCCCGATCTATGCGTACGCGAGGCCGCAAACCCAAATTGCACTCCCTCAACCACTCCCGATAGCGCACTCGTCACCCCTCCAAATCGAATCAGTCCTTTCCCCAGCGTCAGCGCGTTCACCGCACGCGCTTCTGCGATACCTGCTTTCTGCAACGCTTGCGCCACGCTTCGGATGCCCACGCCGGTCGCCTCTATCCCAACGCCCATTACTCCGACCGCGCTCGCAGCTACGCTCGCGACGGCTTCCGGATACTGCGCGCCCATCACCCGGTCCAGGTCCTGCAAACTTCGGGTCAGCCCGTCTTGCTGAAAGAACAATGCCCCCATAGACAGCACCAACTCCAGGTTGGCGAATCCGCGCATGCCTACCAAAGCGGTGTGCGCTAGCAGCTTCGCATCCAAGGCGGTCGTCTTTAGCTGTCCCGCAATCGCAATAGCGCCGGGCTCCAAGCTACCCACGGCCACCTCCAGGCTGCGCCAACTGCCGTCGAGGGCGTCGGCTGTAGCGTTGGACACTACGCTCAGTTTTTCTTTCAACCCTGCAGCCGTATCCGCAATCCAGAAAGTGGCTTTGAATATCTGGTTCTGAGCCGGGCCGGGCAGGGTGAGCATGCCGCTGAAAATCAGTGCGCGGGCCTGCTTGCCGGTTTCACGTACTGCCTTGTCGAACCCTTGGCGCATTTGCTTGGTCAGCAAATCCTGATATTCACCAAGCGTCAGTTCGATTTCCACGCGCAAAAGCTGGACGCGTTCGCACAGCAGCAGGGCGGCTTGATGTACGGTGGCGGCTACGGGTACAAGCTGCTCTTGCACCCGCGCTTCCATCGCCAACATCGCGTTGGTCATCGCGCCTTGCAACTGGCCAACGGCTTCCTTGACGGTGCTGCGTAGGAAAATCTCGCCTTCCTGAGACATCATCAGATCTTTGATCGCGGCATACAGCTTGCCCGAATCATTCGCCTGAAACCCTTCCGTAAAAGTCGGACGCAGTCCCGCGAGCAGGCTTGCGTTCTTCGCCAGCAGCGCCTTGTACAAGATGCTGTTCGGATCCTCCAGCAACGCCTTCCACAGCTTCTGCGTGGGACCCAGTTCACCGCCGGTGTCTGGCGGTGTTTCGCTGGGGCCGCCGTCCAGGCACGCCGCCACCATCTTGGTATAGCCTGCCGCCGAATAGGAATCGTCCGCCGAGTAGTCGTGTTGCGCAATCCGCTGCCAGGCGTCAGACAACAGCCATGCTGCATAGCGCCTGCCCACAACGTCGATCAACCCCTGTCGACGTTGCCATTCTTTGTCATGCGCGTCTTGAAACTGTTTGCGGCGCGGCTCGCTATAGCGTTGTTCCAGGCGCTTTTGATAATCCGCCGTGATGCGCTTGGCGGCTTTCTCCGTTTCACGCGGTACATCCACCGGCGGCAAATGCGCGCGCATGCCTAACACCGGGTGGTCATTATGTTGTTTGCGGTATTCGATTTCTTTCTGGACTTCTTCCACCGCTTGCGCTTGCGCCCAAGTCTTTTCCAGTTCTTTGATCTGCACCAACGCCGCCGAGGTGAACAGCAGATATTGCCGTTCAGCATTGCTGGCCCATGCCAGGCGTTCTTGAATCAGAATATGGCGTTGTTGATTGAATTCCAGCACCGCGCCGACGGGGTCGGGTAAGGCCAATACCGGTACGCCTTGGGGCAAGCTTTGCATTTTCTTGGCGCTGTCGACGTACTCATTCAGCGGCACGATGCGATGGGTGCGAAGTTGAACGGCGTGTCGGCTACCGAAGTCGTGACCGTCGTAGCGGTATTCCCATACGTGGTCGGTCAGGAATCCGTCCGCATAGTTGAGGCCATGCAACAGCGTGTTGGGCGTGTTGCGTAGCGCCGTCAAATCGACTTTCAGAAACCGGGTTGAAGGCGCCCGCTGTGCTTTGTAGGCGTGCAGTACCTGCTCGGGCCATCGGTCTTGCGAGAACGCGATCCACGCTTCCTTGTAGACCTTGGTGTCCAGATGAATAAATGAAGCTCGCACGTCATGCCCGACCGCCGTGCAGGCTTTGGACAGCGGCTTGGCCGTGCCCTTGGGCATACGGTAGGGATCGTACTGACGCAGATAACCATCCGCGCTGACTTGGTACGCATGCCAGATTTCTTGATCCAGCAGCACATACACATAGCCTTGACGCAGCACGCGGTACTTGCCCGATTGGATATCGATGCCAGGGCGGTCTTGATCGGGGTTGAACGGAGACGACGGCGGCAAGGGCGCTTCGCGCAGCAGCATGATGGGCATGCCGCCCCGTTCGCAGGTCCGGCATGCGCCGGCCGGCACCGCAGAGGCTTCTTGCAGCGCCACGCGGATTTGATTGGTAAAGGTATCCATGAATCAGCTCCGAGTGCGGGTCAAGGTGGCGAGTAAGTCGTGCCATTCGGCACGCTCCAGCGCGCCGAGTGCATCCTCCAAGGACGTTTTGCCGGCGGCGGCTTCCTGTATGCACTGCTGAATACGCGGATGGGCTTCCAGATGCGGATTCACGGTCAAATGCTGCAGGGCAAATGTCATACGGTCCTGCGCTTTACCCAAACCCAGCGCATGGCTGCGCCGCAAGTGCGCCAGCACTTTGGCCGCGGCGTGTATTGCGGGGCCAGGCGTCTCGCGCAGCAACGGCGCCAGCGCGTGCAGGTCAGCGCGCATGGGCTGTGTGGTCAATTGCTGCCAAGCGGAGAGAACACTGCCGACCATCGGCGCCAGATACTGTGCGGAGATTTCCGCGACACCTAACGATGGCGCGTGCGCATTGCCGTTGCCGCTAAGGTGCAGCAAGCGCCCGCCGCTGCTGGGCACGATCCATTGGCTGATCGGCCACAGCCATGGCCCGATGCTGTCGCGCAGGCTGACGGCCAACAGTTCCAGACGCAAGGGCTCAAAGAACGGCACGACACGCTGCGCGTTCTGCTCGGCAACCAGACAGCGTTGCGCCAGGTGTTCCGCCACCACCGTCAGCGGCGACGGGCTGCTTAGCCAACCGCAAATCAGGCGTTTTCCACCGATGTGCTCGGCCAGCGCCACGTTCACCGTCATGCGCAGAAAGTCTTCGTCCAGCGTCTGCCCGGCATTCGCCAGGGTGATCAGCCTTGGGCAGGCGGAGAGGTCATGCGTCAGGTCCGCGCGCAACACAGGTTCGACGGCATCGGTCGCAAACCGTGCCAGCAAATTGTCGGGATGCAAGACGTGATCTTCGTCGCAATCAGCCTGCGGATCGACCAAGAGATAGAAGCCTTGGTCGGCGATTCTGGACCGGGAAAGCAGGGCCGCGTACGTGGTCATGGCGGCGTTCTTCGGTCAGCGATCAAGCGGCGGCAAAGCATAGGTTGCTTCATGGCGGTTATTGGCGGTGTCCTGGTGGCAAAGCGCAGCCGAAGGGGCTGGGTGCTTTCTCTAAAAAGAAGCGCTACCAGGGCTAATGCAATATCCGTGCCACGTGCGGTCGCCGGGAAAATATCCCTTTGCGATCAATGGCTTGTGTTTTTGTGGCGTGGCGTGTCGACGCGCGCACCGCGTCAAACGCCTGAAAAACCCGTGTTTTTACGAAGAATTGGGCCAGATTTGACCCGATAAAAAATATCCGCTGCGTTATCAACGGCTTAGGGCGGGTCATATTTGGCCCGATCAGGTCAAATCTGGCCCACTAGGTCAACGGCGTGGTAATCAGCGCAATAATCGACGCGGTGATCAGCGCAGCAATCCGCGTACTAAGCGCTTTAGTCAGCGGCACGCCAAGACTTGCGCCGCGACGTCTTAGGCTTGGGCGCCACGCCCATGCGCGGGTCTCGGTCCAAGGCCAGCGCCACCAGCACGGCCGCATGGGACTCAAACGCTTCGTCGGTCTGCGGCAGGTACAGCCACTTACCCAACTCCGGATGCACCAACAGCCCGGGCACGTCCGCCATCAGCGCTGCATGGTGCTCGCGCGATGTACACACCATGACCCCGTTCCAGGGCGGTTCACGGTCTGCAACCACCAAGTACAGCGACTCATCCAGATACGCCGCATCGCAGCCGAACATCTTGCGGCGCTGGTAGGCGGTGTCGCTTTCCATGGGCTCCAGAATCCATAACAGGGAATTTACGCGGGCAGGGGAGCGCTTGCGAGGCGGGGCGAAGAGGTCGGACGAGGGCGATGACGATTTACTCATGTCGGCAAGTTTAGGCGGACAGGGCGCTATCGTTCACCTGGAATTTTTCATTTAGACTTTCGCGGTTTGCCCACGAATCGCAAACCGTTAACCCCGGAATTTGCAAACGCATCCCCCATGTCTGAACATCACCAATTCATTTGCCCGCGCGATTTTCACCTGCCGCCGCCCGATTGGCAGGCCCTGGAAGCGCAACTGCTGAACGGCGGATACGTGCTTGAGCCGCGCGGCCGGCAAGTGCCGTATCGCGCCATCATCAACCTGGGATTCGGCGTGGCCGGCCTGAACGAAGGCTCATATCAAAACCCGGAACCCGTGGGGACGCCGGGCGACTTGCTTGCGCGTTATGTGCAGGCAGGCCATCTGCCCGCCGACCTGCCGATTCGGCACGACGCAACCATCGAAGAATCGCTGAGCCTGCTGGCGCAACATGGCATCACCCCGGATCCGCTTTACGACGATAACGAAAGCAGCGACTGGCACAGCCCCCAATACTGCCTTGGCCCAGCCGCGCGCCCCTACCTAAGCGCCGAGGTCCAAGAGGACTATGACGCAGATCCCAGGAATTTTCCGCTGATGCTACTGGCGTTCAACGGCCAGAACCCCAGCGTGGCGGTCGGAGAAAACCTGTCCGAGCCGTGCCTGCCGGGTTCCGACGAACCCTTGGAATCGCTACCGCCATTTGATTCGCACGTGGATTTCATCGGCGCGGCATATGAGGACCCGGCTGCGCAATGGCATAGCGAGGCAAATGGTTGTGCCTACCGCATCCTGGAACTGGACTGGCGCTATAGCCTGGCAATGGGATTTCGGATGGTGCGCATGGAATGGCTGGATGAAGCGAGCGCGCGCGGCATCGCCAGGCTGATTGGCGAACTGACCGGGCAGGCGATGGTGTGTAGCCATCGGCATTTGTGATGGCGGGTGGGGCGCATCGCTGCGGCCATTGGGGCGTTCAATAGCCGAGATAACTGGCAAGAAGTTTGTACGTGTAACGTGCTGAACGGGGAAATTGACGGGACGGCAGTTGCGATGTCGGTGAAGTCGGGCCGTGAGGCTAAAAGTAGGACTCTTTCACGGTGTTTATGGGCGGTTATTGCGGGTGTTTTTGGGTGTCGACGGTCTATGATGGATGGTTCGTATCGAACAGCAATTTGACCTTTTGATGTGGCCCAGAGGCAAAATCTATGATTCCTGCATGGAACCTTCAAGGCGTTCTTCCGCCGGTGCGCCCGGGTGCTCATGGGCACGATCCTGATCGTTCGCCATATAAATCGTCCCTTCATTCGCTGATCGACGCGATGGGGATATCGTGCGCTCGATTGAACATTCTTGATGGGCTTCTGAAGTTCCGCGCCGAGATTCACAGAATTGGAATCGACACGGGATTTCAATGGCTGAACGGCAGCTTTTCTGAACACGTCGAGGTTGTTGAAGCAAGAGACCCGCGTGACGTTGATGTTGTGACGTTTTTGGATCTTCCGAATGGGCTGGACCAAGAGGCACTAGTGGCTAGGAATCCACGTCTTTTCGATCAAGCGTATGTGAAAGACACCTATCACGTGGATGCCTATTGGGAAGTTCTGGGCCGCCCGCTGCAAGCCGAATCGGTTCAATCAGTATCCTATTGGTACAGCATGTGGTCCCATAGAAGAGACGGCATGTGGAAGGGCTTTGTTCAAGTGGAATTGGACCCGTCCGAAGATGTCGTTGCTGTTCAGGTGCTAGCTCAAGCCAAGAGCGAGCTTGGAGTCGAGCCATGACTAATCGTGATGAATTCCTCACCTCCGAAATCCGAGAGTTGGAACGAATGTTGGAGGATATTCCTGCGTCAGCGGCGATCCAACGTATCTCGATTCAAAATCGTTTGAAGACGGTTCGTGCTGCGCTCAAGAGCGAGCTAGCCTCCCCACAACCTTCACGCGTGAAGCTTACTTTTCGAGGACGTCCCACGATCGGGAGCCATGGAATTGCGGCGGACTTTGGGGGAAAGGCAACCACCGCGTTTGCCGATGCCTTTGCAGCTGTAGTGGCCGGGCTCAACGAAAATCTTCAATTGATGGGGCCCATTCCTGACCGCGATAAAAATCAACTTTTGATCACTGGCACCGCGGTAGGTTCGTTCGGATTCGAATTCGAACTTCCCGCCGGGGGTCTGTTTCCCGAGCACGAGAAAACAGAGGATGCACTGCAGAAGATGCAGTCGTTGCTAGAGGCCTCGGCGACCGGCAGTGATGATGATGTGGCGGAGTTTGTTGATGCGATTCATCCTCGTGCAGTAAAGAAAATCTCTGAGTTTCTCTCGGTCTTGTTTCAGTACCACGCGTGGTGTGGGCTGGAATTTAAAGGCAGGATATTCAGGTATGAGGGCTTCGACCAGTTGACACACTCCGCCAGTCGGCTGGGCGAAGAAAACATACAGGAGGCGTCCGAATCCTTTGCGGGTGAGTTTGTGGGCATTCTTCCCAACTCGAGAACGTTCGAATTTCAGACCGAGGATGGGCTGATCAAAGGCAGGATAGGCGCTTCAATTGCAGATCCCGACGTGATTCTCAGAGACTGGCTCAAGCGCAGCGTACAAATAACGTTAGCGGTTGTGCAAGTAGGCCAAGGGCGTCCTCGCTTCACGCTGAACGCCCTTCCCAAGTAACGCGGTACGGCTACGGCGCTGGCTTACCCTTGTTGCAGCATTGCTCCATGAGCGCCTTATCTGCCGCCTCGGACACCTCGACCCACTCCTGATCTGGCGGCGCACCTGGCACATAACTATCGTGCCAGTTCCACCAGGTGTACGCCGGCGTCTGCGGATACCCTTCAGGCGAATCCTCCCAAGCTTCCTGCCGGCCCAACGGCGTGATGTCCAGGTAATTCCACGTCCCGCCCATCTGCTCGTCGCCACGGTTATTCAAAAAGTACGTGCGGAAAATGCGGTCGCCATCGCGAAAGAACACGTTCGTCCCGTGCCATTCGTCCACGCCAAAATCCGCGTCGAAGCTGTCAGTGATCGTGAACCACGGCATCGTCCAGCCCATGCTGGCCTTCAGGCGGGCGATGTCGGCTTGCGGGGCGCGTGAGACAAAGACCAGCGTGGTGTCGCGGGCATTCAAGTGGGCCAGATGCGCCACTTGATCGGCCACCATGGAACAGCCTCGGCATGCGTGCTCGGGCCAGCCGTACACGCCGGGTTCGAAGAAGGCGCGATAGATGATGAGCTGGCGGCGCTTGTCGAACAGGTCGCGGAGCGTCAGCTTGCCGTTCGGGCCGTCGAACGTGTATTGCTTGTCGACGGGCGTCCAGGGCATGCGGCGGCGCTCGGCGGCCAGGGCGTCGCGGGCGCGGGTTTGGGCTTTTTCTTTCAGCAGGAGCTGCTGGCGGGCGGCTTCCCATTCGTCGGGGGTTACGACGGGGGGCGTCTGCATGCGGCCCGTGGGTTCAGTGGCAGCGGTCATGGCGGTGTTACCTCCGGTGGTGATTCCTTCTTGGCTAGGATGAACGGCGGGATGCATGACAGCCCGCCGTGTAAGGGTGCTTACGAATAGTGTTGCACCGCGTGCCGAGAGCCGGGAGTAACAAACGTGGCGTTATTTCCGTGGCATAAGCCGCCACGGCCGCGCGTCTAGCGTCTAGCGAAACCCGTCAAACCTGTGCGAACCGCGCCGCCAACTGATCGCAATACCGCACCAAGATTGCCGCGTCCACGCCGACCGCCGTAAACAAACTCCCCGCCTCGATATACCGGCGCGCCAAGATCTCATCCCCCGTCAGCACGCCCGGCGCCTTGCCCGCCGCGCGTATGCGCTTGATGGCGCTTTCCACCTCGGCCACCACTTTCGGGTGCTGTGGCTCGCCCGGGTACCCCAGGCTGGCGGCCAGATCCGCGGGGCCAATGAAAACCCCATCCACGCCATCCACCGCAATCATGGCGTCCAGATTCTCCAGCGCCTCGCCCGTCTCGGCTTGCACCAGCAAACACAGTTCTTCTTCGCACCGACGCATATAGTCCGGCACGCGCCCATACCGCGTTGCGCGCATCGTGCCGCTAACGCCCCTTATCCCGCGCGGTGCATAGCGCATGCCGGCCACCGCGCTTTGCGCCTCATCGGCGTTCTGCACATAAGGCAGCAGCAAGGTCTGCGCGCCGATATCCAGATACTGCTTGATCTGCACCTTGTCATTCCAAGACGGGCGCACCACCGGATGGCTCTTATACGCGCCAGCCGCCTGCAACTGCGACATCACGGTGGGCAGCACCACGGGCGTGTGCTCGGTATCCAGCAGCAGCCAATCAAAGCCGCTGGCTGCCACCAGTTCCGTGCTGTTCGCATGCCCAAGCGTGACCCACAGGCCAGTCTGATGGCGCTGTTCACGCAGCGCGCGTTTAAAGGTATTGATGGGGAGTTCCATGCGCGCCGCCTTATGAGAAATGCACCGAGATGCTGCCCAGCTTGCCGTAGTCCGCATGCAACGTGTCGCCGCGTTTCACCGCGACCGTGCGTGTGAAGGACCCCGCCAGCACGATGTGACCGGCTTCCAACCCGGCGTCGTGCTGCGCAAGCTTGTTGGCCAACCACGCAATGCCCAGCGCGGGATGCCCCAGCACTGCTGCCGACACGCCCGATTCTTCAATCACGCCATTCTTCAGAAGCAGGGCACCGACCCAGCGCAGATCAATATCCATCGGCCGCACCGGCCGGCCGCCCAGCACGATGCCGGCGCAGGCCGCGTTGTCGGCAATGTTGTCGACGATGCGGCGCGGATACTTGCTGCGGCCATCGATCAGTTCCAGCGCGGGCACCACGTAATCGGTGGCATCCAGTACGTCGAACAGGCTTACGTCCGGGCCGCGCAAGGGCTTGCCCAGCACGAAAGCCAACTCGACTTCCACGCGCGGCACGATCAGCTTGTCGGTGGGAATGGTCTGCCCGTCTTGATAGAACATCGTGTCCAGCAAATGGCCGTAGTCGGGCTCGTCGATGCCCACGGTGCTTTGCATGGCCTTGGACGTCAGGCCGATCTTGTGGCCGCGCAGCTTGGCGCCGTCGGCAATCTTCTGGTCGATATTGCGTTGCTGGATGGCATACGCATCGGCAATCTCAATGCCGGGAAACGCTTGATCAAGCTGCGTGGTGGGCACGCCGCTGCGCTCGGCTTCAAGCAGCAGGCTGGCCGCGCGGGCGCGGTCGTCGTCGTTAAGCATGGAAGGCTCCTGATCAGTGCGCGGCGACTTCGTCGGCCACGGGGTTCGACAACACGCCGATGCCGGCAACTTCGACCTCGACCACGTCGCCCGGCTTCAAGAAACGCGGCGGCGTGAAGCGCACGCCTGCGCCAATCGGTGTGCCGGTAGAGATCACATCGCCGGGCTTCAGCGTGGTCCAGATCGAGATGTAGCGGATCAGTTCCGCGAACGGGAACATCAGGTTGTCGGTAGCGTCTTGCTGGCGCAGCTCGCCGTTGACGCGCGTCGTCACCGTCAACGGCGCGGCGGGATCGAATTCGTCGGCCGTCACCATCCACGGCCCCATCGAACCGCTGGCGTCAAAGTTCTTGCCCTGCGTTACGTTGAACTTGCCGTGCTTGATCCAGTCGCGCACCGTGCCTTCGTTCAGGCAGGTCAGGCCCGCGATGTGGCTCCAGGCGTCCTCGGCGGCGATGCGGCGTCCGGCCTTGCCGATGATGATGGCGATCTCGCCTTCATAATCCAGTTGCTCGGATTCCGGTGGGCGCAGCAAGGGTTCGCCATGGCCCACGAACGAACCCGGAAAGCGCGGGAACACGCTGGGGTAGGCGGGCGGTGCGCTGCCGTCTTTATATTCCTCGTTGCGCTTGCCGTAGTTCACGCCGACGCAGATGATTTTTTCTGGCGAGGGTATTGGCGGCAACAGCCGCACCTCGTTCAGTTTGTGCGTGGCGGGAAGCGAGTCCGCCAATTTGGCCAGCGCGGGCAGGGCATCGGCTTCCAGCGCAGCGCGCAGGCTGCCATACCCGTGGCCGTGGCCATCCAGCGCCACGATCTGGTCCTGGCCACGCAGCGCGCCAAAGTGCGTGCGGCCTTCATGCGTATAAGTCAGCAGTTTCATTCGTCGAATCCAAACAAGCGAGCGGGGTTGTCCACCAGGATTTTCTTAAGCGTCGCGGCGTCGCCCGCATAACGCGCCAACTGGTCCACCAACTGGCCCTCGTCGGGCGTGGGCTTGGTGGAGACGGGATGCGGCCAGTCGCTGCCCCACACCACGCGGTCGGGGTTGGCGGCGATCAGCGCTTGGGCAAGCGGCGTCACGTCGTCCCAAGGCGGGCCGCTGCGTGAGATCTTTTCCGTCAACGACAACATCACCCAGAAGTTGCCGCGACGTAGCAACGACTCCAACAACTGCCGAGTCGGGTCCCCCGCGCCCGCCGTGGGATCAGCACGCCCCATGTGGTCCAGCAGCACCGGAATATCCAGCCGTTCAAACTGCGCCGCCTGCGCCATCATGCCGTCGGGCTCCGGCTGAAACTTGGCGTACCAACCCAGTTCACGAATGCGCGCAATGGCGCGGTCAAACACAGCCGGCGCCATGCTGATACCCAAGCCCTGACGCGTGAACCGCGCCCCGCGCACGCCCGCATCGTGCAGCTTCTGTATGTAGGCGTCGTCACGCTCGGCCAGCACCACCGCATTCGCGCAACCGCGATACGACGGGCCGGCGGCGGCCAGGCCGTCCAGCACCACCTGATGATCCGCGCCATAGGTGGTGGCCTGCACGATCACGCCACGCTCGATGCCCAGTAGGCGATGCAGGCCCAGCGCGGTCTCGATGGTGGCGCTGGGCATCTCGTACGCCGCGCCGGGGCGAACCGGGTAACGGTCTGCGGAACCGAATACGTGAAACTGGCTATCGCAGGCCTTAGCAGGCAGCCGGGTAGCGGGGGCAGTGGGGCGGGGATTAAAGGGTTGGTACTGCGAGGGTTGGTATTGCGGCGCTTGGTCCTGCGGCGCTGGATTCTGCGCGGGTTGATTCTGCGAACTTTGGCTTCGAGTCATTTGGCTTTGAGTCATCGTCTGTCTCCCTTACCCGATCACGGCCACAAAATCGCATTCGATCAGCTTGTCGCCATCCAGATCGGCCTGCATCGTATGGCGCGCCGGGCGGTTCTCCGCATCCGGAAACGCTTGCAGCCACACGGCATTTAGCGCCGCGCGCTGGCTGCGGTCGCGCATCCACACCGTCATCTTGGCGACGTGATCCAGCGTGCCGCCGCCCGCCTCAACAATGCGCCGCACGTGGTCGAACATCAGTTCGCACTGGCGCTCCAACGTCGCGCCGTACGCGCCGGTGGCGGGGTCGGTGCCTTGGATGCTGCCCGAATACAGCATGGGCCTAATCCGGCACGCGGCCGGAATGGGGTTCTTGTGGCTGAAGCCTTCGGCGTAAATGCTGCGTCTGCTCATGGCGGTTCCGTGTGGAAAGAAGGGGGTGGGGCGGCATCGCGGCCATGACCAGGCAAGGCCGCGATGCGTTCGGTTTTCAGGACGCGGCTGCTGGCGGGTCAGGCCAGGCTGCGGTCCGGTGGCGGTGGTCTGGCCTTAGTTCGCCGTGATGCCCGCACGCTTGATGATCGGCGTCCAGCGCGCGTCTTCCGCTGCCAGATAGCGCGTGAATTCCTCGGGCGTACTACCGCGCGCCTCGGCACCCAGGTCATCAAAACGCTTGATAATCGTCGGCTGCGCCAGAATCTTGGTCAGCGCCTCGCTCAACTGTTTCAGCACATCCGGCGGCGTGCCCTTCGGCGCCAGCAGCCCGGTAAACGTGGCCGCCTCCATGCCCTGCACACCCGCTTCCGCAAACGTCGGCACGTCCGGCATCGAGGGCACGCGCTTGGCCGTCGTCACCGCCAAGGCGCGCAAGCGGCCTTCCTTCACATACGGCAGCGCCACCGAAATCTGATCAAAATTGAAATCCACTTGCCCGCCCAACAGATCGGTCGTGGCCGGCGCGTTGCCCTTGTATTGCGCCGTCGTCCAACGCGCGCCCGTCAACGACTGCAACAGCTCGCTGACCAGATGATTCGTGGTCCCCGCACCCGGAGACGCCATGTTCAGCTTGCCCGGCTCTTTCTTCGCCAGCGCCAGCAATTCAGCCAGCGTCTTCGCCGGCACGCTTGGCTTCACCTGCAACACCAGCGGCGTGTACGACACCGAACTGATCGGCGCAAAGTCCCGGTCCCACTTGTAGGCATCCCGCTTGAAGATCAGCGGCGAGAACAGCAGCGGCCCGTTCGCCGCCATGAACAAGGTGTAGCCATCCGGCTCGGACCGCGCCGCCTGCTCACCGGCAATCATCCCGCCCGCACCCGGCTTGTTCTCGACAATAAACGGCTGCCCAAACGCCGCCTGCAACCCCGGCGCAATCAGCCGCGCCGCCACATCCACATTGCCGCCCGGCGGATAGGGCACCACGATCTTCACGGGTTTCTCGGGCCACGCGGCGTGCGCCATGGAAGTCAGAACGGTCAGCGCCACCGTGGCGCAGGCGCGAAGGGTATTGCGAGTCATGGTTTGTCTCCTGGTCGTGTCATCACGTTTTGTTTGTTGTGTTTGACGACACTCTAGAAATTCCCGCGCCGCTGAACAATCCGAATTTCAAGAAAAGTTCCGGATGTTGGACTCTTTTGGCAGGTTGCTTTGTGGGCGGCTTTTGGTGCGACCTTGTTTCGCCGGAGAATTACCCTGGGCGCCTATTGCGCGCGCGGTTTTATTCATTGTTGAATGTTCAATATCCGGACTACGGAGCCAGACCCACCATGCACTTTCCCGCCAGCGACCTGAACCCCGAACAAACCTACCGCCTGATGAGCGGCATCGTCGTGCCCCGACCCATCGCCTGGATCAGCAGCGTCAACGCCCACGGCGGCGTCAACCTGGCGCCGTTCAGTTGCTACACCTTCGTCTCAAACAAACCCCCCATGATCGGCGTCAACATCGGCCGCAAAGCCGGCAAACGCAAAGACACCGCCGAAAACATCCTGGCCAACCGCCACTTCGTCGTCAACGTCGGCGACGAAACCCTGCTTGATCCCCTGCACGACAGCGCCCAAGAACACCCTCCTGAAATCAGCGAAGTCGACGTGCTGGGTTTAAGCGTGCTTCCCGGTGCCGTTATCGACACCCCGCGACTTGCTGCCGCGCCCATCAGCCTGGAATGCCGCTTTCATAGCGTCACCCCGTTTGGCGACACCGGCGCGGAGTTCTTCGTGGGCGAAGTGGTGATGTTCCATATACGCGATGGCCTGCTGCAAGACGGCAAGATCGATACGGCATTACTACGCCCCATCTGCCGCATCGGCGGGCCGAACTACGCATCGCTAGGCCCCATCGTCACCAAGCGGGGTATTCAGCAGACGCCCAAATCCATTATCAAACCGGAGGCCACGTGAGCGAACCAGAAGACAAAAGCGCATCCGGCGCACAGACGGTACGCAGGGCCTTGGCGCTGCTGCGGCTGATTGCGTGCGGACAAGAGCGCGGCGTGCGGCTGGTGGATCTGGAACGCATGTCCGGCCTGAATCGGCCCACCGTGCATCGCCTGCTGAAGACGCTGGTGCAAGAGGGCGCGGTAGAACAGGATTCAGAAACACGACGGTATTTGATCGGGCAAGAGATCAGTTTGCTGGGGCTGGCAAGAACAAGGCGCTTTCCGCTGCTGACCCTGGCGGACCCGTATATGAGCGAGCTGGCCGATCAGGTCGGGGATACGGTGTTTCTGAGTATTCGACATGGGCACGATTCGATATGTATTGGGCGGCGGACGGGCAGGCATCCGATACAGGTGCTGTCGATTGAGGTGGGGGTTAGACGGCCGCTGGGCGTGGGGGTGTCGGGGGTGGCGTTGTTGGCGAGTTTGGGAAGGGAGGAGAGTGTGGAGTTGGTGCGGGGGAATGCGGCCAGGCTGGAGGTGATGGGGGAGCGGGTGGAGGATGTGATTGCGCGGGTTGAGGTGGCGCGGAGGGAGGGGATTGCGCATGCGGCAATGGGGTTAATGCCGGGGACGAGTGCGGTGGCGGTGCCGGTGTTGACGGAGGGAGGGGTGGCCTTGGGGGCGATTACGGTGACGGCGATGGCGGAGAGGTTGGGGGTGGAGAGGTTTGGGATGGTGGTGGAGAGGATGAAGGCGGCGGCGGGGGGGATTGCGGGGAGGTGGGGGCGGGTGGAGGGGAAATGAGAGGAAAGCTCGGTGGATATTGAGGCGCTCGCGTAGGGACATTCAAACTAAGAAAAGAGCGAGCGCAATCAACAAATCGATATGCGCTCATGTATGGCCGTTTGCATGGAGCTTTAGATCTGCCATAGATCAAAGTTAGTAACTAAGGTAACATTTGGAATCTTTGGCCGACCTTGGCCCCTGAAGTCTCGCTTCAGGGCAACGCGGGGACTGTCAGAAATTTTGTGTTCTAGGCGTTGTTCTGACGTTGCATCATTTACTCGCTGGCCCACTGGGCGTTGGT
>NZ_JBCGCS010000036.1:0-32202 GCF_038594925.1 Achromobacter sp. JD-1
AGGAACACCCGCTTCGCGTTTGCCACGGAACTTGTGGATGCCCATCGCAGTGATTTTTACAAGCTACGCGCCAGCAGTTGGTTGTTGTTCTTTGAAGCGGCGTTGATTGCCTTGCGGGTGCGGGACATGCCCAGCGATGAACGCGGCGTCGGGGAGTTGATCGCCCATGGCTTGCTTGCGGGGGCTGCGGGCACGGAGATACTTGCGGCGGGCACGGGGTTGGTGCTGGGGCATTACAGCGCCGCCAGCGCGACCGGGCGCGGCGCGACGGTGTTTCTGGGGCAGCTGAAGCTGGTCGGTGGAACGCTCGCGGCGGTGGGTGGGGTGGTGTTGATGGGGTATGACTGGGAGGACGCACGCGCCGCTAGGCACGAGCGCAAGCAAACCCTGTCACGCGCTTACTCGACTAGGTTTGCAGCGGGACTTGCCATCGTAGCCAGCCAGTCCAGCATCGCTTTCGCAGCGGCCGGGCCCATGCTAAGAATCTTGGCTGAGCGAGCCGGGCAGTCGTCAGCAATGACCTCGCTCCTTCTTATGGCCGCCAGGACATCTTCATTGCTCGGAAGGCCGGCGATGCTGACGGTATTACGCAGCCTTTTGCTGCGCAGCACTTTGGTTGGAGCCGCAGCAACTTTGGCCATAACAATCTTTGATGACGACGCGCTAGAAAAATGGTGTAAGCGCTCTATCTATCGTGGACTCGAGTATCAAAGCAGCCGCCCACACCCATACATGGAAAAAGAGCTGGCAGGCCTGTACGCCGCCTTACTGGAGATACTCTGATGTACCTGATGGAGTGGCTCCTTTGGCTCTCAGTCATCAAATCCGATGCATGGCTACAGGAACAGACAGCCGACAATCCGAGCGATCTTGCCAGCAAGCCTTTAGAGCCTGTCCATGAGGATGTACTCGTCGCGGAATACGCTCGATTGCGCGCAGCACGTTCTGACCGCGCGAAATCCAGGGGTCCCGTCTACGCTTGCGACAACACCATTCTCGAAATGCGCTGTGGCGGCATGGAAGAAAAGCGGGGTTTCGTTACGTTCATTTCTGCTTTGTTCATTCTGCCGATGGCGCTCGCTGTCCGGGGAGTTCACATTGACCTTACTCACTTTGGTTGGAGCAGCCTTGACGCGTGGGATGCCGCATACACGGCTTTTGATTTTTTGCTCGGATTCATCTTCCTCTACATCTACTTCAAATACCTCTTCCGCTTCACCCGCCTGGAATCCTTCACGTCCCGCCACCTGCTCATCCGCTTCAACCGCATCACCCGCCAGGTGTACCTGCACCGCCCCCCCAGTTGCGGCGGCATCGCCGTTCTGCCTTGGGACGACATCCATCACGATACCGTCCCCGGCGTGAACCTCGTCGTTGGCTGGTACCCGCCCTACTCTCCGCTTCCGTTTCCCAACATGGCTTTCGTCGGTAAAAAGAGCGTCAGCGAATTCGAAATGAAAGCCGAATGGGAATACATCCGCCGCTACATGGATGAAGGCGGTCTGGATGCGGTAACCCCGCCGCGCCTGAGTTCGCACCTGCCCCTGCCTTGGCCGGCATTTGCGGCACAGTTCGAGGCGCTAGGCCCGTACTTGCGTCACAGCGGCCCGTTGACGTGGCTTGGGATGCTGTTGATATCCCCCGCCTTGGTGATTATCGGGCTGGCGCATTGGTTGTCACTGCTGTTGTGCTGGCGTCCGCGTTGGCCAAAGATCATTCGGGAAGCCGGCTTGCCCGGCAAGCCGACCCCGCCGCTGAGCACCATCGACGATTACCCGCCGGACGTTCGTGCCGCGCTGCTGGAAAACGCGCATCGATGGGTGGTGCGGCCGGGTTCGCCTCCCGCGCGACCAAAGCGCTTCAACACAAGACTGCGATGGCGCGAGCAAAAGAAACCCTGACTTCCCTCTATTCGCTTCATCTATTGGTTTCACCGCCGCCGATGCACCACCGCATCTCGGCTCCATTGCCCACTCTGCCCTTATCCCAAGGAGACCCCATGATTCCCATCGCCCTCGTCGGCCACGCGCATGCCTGCCCCATCCATGGCCCCGGCACCATCGTCAGCGGCGCGTCCACCGCAGCCATCAACGGCCGCGCCATTGCCCGGGTGGGCGATCGCATCAGTTGCGGGGCGGTCATCGTCAGTGGTTCGGCGGTAGCCAAAATTGAAGGACAGGCGGTGGCGCGCCAGGGCGATTCAACCAGCCATGGCGGCAAGCTGATCGAGGGCGATGGCAATTGGCTGTCGGCCTAGCCCAGCCTTAAAACCGATGCCGCATGCCCACCGCGTACTGCGTTTCATGCCACGACGGGTCTGACCACGCGCCCCGCATGTAGCCAAGCACCGCGTACAGGTTGGTGCGCTTGGACAGGTCATGCACATACCCCAGCGAATAGATCTGCTGCGTGTGCGTGGCGCCATCGCGGGCCAGAGCGCCACCGCCCGGCAGGCTGCCTTGCCACGATGCCATGACGGTGCTGGCGCCCGTGCGCCACGAGGCGCCGGCCATCACGCCATGCACGATGCTGCCGGGAAAGTACACGCGCTGCCCAGGCGATTGCACCGCGGGTATCGTGGAGCCATTGCGCATGATGGACCCGGCCGCATACAGCGTGAAGGCGCCCAGCGTGGCGCGGCCTGCCAGCGTGTACGCAATGGGTTGGCGCGCGCCGCCGGCCTGCGCCATGGCGGCGGACTGCACCGTGCCGTCCGCCCAGCGCGCGCCTTCCACCGTGGCCGTGACCGCGTAGCCGGGCTGTTCATAGACCAGCGCCGCGCTGTAGAGCTTGTTGGTCGATGTGGTCTTGAAACCGCCGCCGCCGTCGTAGTCCAGGCTGATGTCCGCGCCCGCGCGCCAGCCGCCCACTGACGGAGTCCACAACGCCACGGTATTGTCGGCGCGGTTGGCGTTGTAGGGCAGCAGCGCCGTCTGCGCGCCCGTGATCAGGTAGGACGCCAGAAAGGCGTCATAGTCCGCCAGCGTTGCCGACGACACCGAAGTCTGGCGGCCCAGCCGAAGATCGCCCCAACTGCCCGACACCCCCACCCAGGCCGCGCGCCCGAACAAACGGCCTCCCTGCGCCGACCTGCCGTTGTTGGCAAGCACCCCGCTTTCCAGTTGAAAATTGGCGCGCAGACCGTTGCCCAGGGGCTCGCTGCCGCGCAACCCCCAGCGCGAGCCCGATTGCACGCCGGATTGCATGTTCAAAGCCGTGCCCCGATCCTGGGTCGAAAAGCCCGCCAGGCTCAGGTCGACCACGCCGTACAAGGTCACGGGGTTTTGTTGCGCGTCGGCCACGCAGGGCGCCAACAAGGTAGCCGCGCCCACGACCACATCACGTAAACGCATCGCGGCCCTCACAGGTATTTGAGCCAGGCGATATCGCGCCGCGCCGCCTTCAGGCGGCCAAACCCACGCACCGGCCAATACAGCGCCACGGCCAGCAGCACCGATATCAGCCACACGCTGACCATGCTGTCCACGCCGAAGAACTTGCCCTGGTTCAAGCCCCAGATTGCCTCGCCCGCCAGATACAAGGCCTTCAGCACGTACAAATGCAGCAGGTAGAAGAACATCGGCGCCGCGCCAAACACGCACAGCACGCCCACCCATGTGGCCGACTGCGCACGTTCAATCAGCACCAGCAGGCACAGGCCCAAGCCCAGCGTCAGCAGCAGGAACATCAACGACGGCGGGTACTTGGTGATGTTCACGAAGCTCATCACGGTGTGCAGCAGGTCGTGCTGCACGGCCCATTGCTGGGCTTGGCCATAGCCGTTGACGGCCCGCAGCACCACGAAACCGATCAGGGCCGCGATACCCGCCATCCACAGCCCGCGCTGCCTGGCCGCCGCCGGCACCTTGGCCTGGAACCACGGCCCCACCGCGTAGCCCAGCGCAATCACGCCGATCCAGGGCAGCAAGGGGTACGAGGTGCGCAGACGCAAGGCCTCGCCCACGTTGATCCAACCCCGGTCATGCAGCACGGCCCACGGCACATGCATGAACTCGCCCACCGCGAAGTGCACGCCGTCCAGCGCGTTGTGACCCGCCACCAGCACCACGCCCACCGCCACCAAGGCCGCGCGCGGCAGCCACAGCAGCGCGGCCAGGGCCAACATGCTCAGGCCGATCACCCAGATCACTTGCAGGTAGACGACGGACGGCGGGAACTGGAACGTCCAGGCGAAGTTCACCACCAGCACTTCCAGCAGCACCAGGAACAGGCCACGCTTGGCCAGGAAAGCGGCCGTGGCGCCCTGGCTGCCGGCTTTGGCGCCGTATAGCCAGGCGGACACGCCCGTCAGGAAGACGAACACCGGCGCGCATAGGTGCGCCAGCAGGCGCGAGAAAAACAAGAACGGGTCGGTGGCCGCCACGTCCATCGGGTCGGTGACTTGATGGTGCAGAAAGAAGGTTTCGCGCACATGGTCAAGCAACATGATGACGATGACCAGGCCGCGCAAGGCGTCGATGGAACGCAGGCGCGTGGCGCTGGCATGGGGGGAAACGGTGATAGGCGTGGGATGCATGAAACGGCCGCCGCGTCCGGTTGGCGCGGCATGGAAAGAGATGAAAACGGGTCGTAAATGTAATGTAATAACATTCTTATATCAAGCTGAATTTTCATCAGTCGCGCCAGGGCCAGGCCGCCCCCGGCCCATTGCAGGCGGTATATATTCACCCTTGCATCCATCCCAGGAAACCCGCCGATGACCCGAAGTCGCATCCCGACGTTACGTGCAAGCCAGTTTTTCGGCCTGCTGTTCGGGCTGCTGTTCGGGCTGCTGCTTTTGGGCCCCGCCAGCGCCCCGGCGAACGCCGACGTGCTCTACGACAGCAACGGCCTGATGGTGGATGTCGCAACATCAAGCCGCGGCGACTGGAACACCGGCCAGCGTCAGAACACGCGCACCACCACCATCACCTTTCAGGGCAACAAGCTTTGCGGCCGGGACGTCGGTCGGCTGCTGTATCCCGACGGCAAGCACCCGGACGCCAATGCTTTCTTTTGCGCGGGCAATGCCAAGGTGCTGGAGACCGACGCGGTGCTGGCCTACTTCACCAGCGGCAGCGCCGACACCGTCCTGGCGCACTTGCAGGTGGTAGACGGCGCGCTGCGTGTAAAGCGCGTTGCGCTCGCCGACCAGCGCGAACGCAGCCGCCCGGCCGCCACCCGCTTTGAAGACGCGCGAATGCCAGGGTGGACTCGCGTGGAAACGGCTTGGTCCGAAACGGTCACGATCCGCCACGCGCCGCTCAAGGCGCTGAACCTGGGCGCGGGCAAGCTGCTGGATGTGGACGGCGACGTGGCCTACCTGGCCATTCCGCCTGGCCGCGATGTTGTGGTGGTGCAGCCCGCCACACGCGTCAAGGATGCGCAGGGCGACCTGCGGATCGTGCCGGAAGTCGTCAAATTCGTGGACACGCCGCTGGCGTTTCGCGCGGTGCGTTTAAGCGACGGCCGCGAACTGGCGCGCCTGGATATCAAGGACACGTGCCTGACCTTGCCCACCATTGAATTCAACCGCCCCGACCCGCTGTATCCGTCGCCGGCCAAACCCGACGTGTTGTTTGACGACGTGCCCGGCTGGCGCGCCGCCACGCTGCAATTCGCGCAAACCACGGGCGGCGCCACGTTGCGGTTCAAGCCCGGCGTCGCCTTGCCGGTCAAGGCGAACTGCAAGCGGGGTTGAGCCCGACGCGGGGTCTGCCGGCGCAAGTCAGGGGCTTTCTGAGCCTGTCCGGGCCTGTCCGGGGGCTGCCCTCGTCTACCAGGCGCCGCCAGATACTGCGGGACCGTTCAAATCAAAAACTGGCGATACGCCTCGTTGTCGGTTTCCTCAAAATGCGCGTAGCCCAGTTGCAGCAGGAACGCATCCAAGGCCGCGCTATCCGCCAAGGGCGCCTGAATACCCACCAGCGCCGAACTGAAGTCCGCGCCCTGGTTGCGGTAGTGGAACAGGCTGATGTTCCAGTTGGGCGCCATCTCCGACAAGAACTTCATCAGCGCGCCGGGACGTTCTGGAAACTCAAAGCGGAACAGCCGTTCGCCGCCCGCCAATGGCGAGCGCCCGCCCACCATGTAGCGGATGTGCTGCTTGGACACTTCGTTATGCGTCAGGTCGCTGACCGAAAAGCCCTGCTCTTGCAGCGCCGCCATGATCTCGCCGGCATCGCCGCGCCGCGCAATCTGCATGCTGACGAAGATGTGCGCGGTGTGCGCATCCGCAATGCGGTAGTTGAATTCCGTCACGCTGCGCTGACCGATCACGCGGCAGAAACGGCGAAAGCTGCCGCGTTCCTCGGGCACGGTCACGGCGAACACCGCTTCGCGCGCCTCGCCCACTTCGGCGCGGTCGGCCACGAAACGCAGGCGGTCGAAATTCATGTTGGCGCCTGACGTGATGGCCACCATCGACAAGCCTTGCGCGTTTTCGCGTTCGACGTACTGCTTAAGACCCGCCACCGCCAGCGCGCCCGCTGGTTCCAGCACGCTACGTGTATCCAGGAACACGTCCTTGATCGCCGCGCACACCGCATCGGTGTCCACCAGGATGATCTCGTCCAGGTATTCGCGGCACAGGCGGAAGGTTTCCTCGCCCACCAGCTTGACCGCCGTGCCGTCCGAGAACAGCCCCACTTCGGCCAGGCTGACTCGTTGGCCCGCCTTGATCGACTGCGCCATCGCGCAAGAATCCACGGTCTGCACGCCAATCACTTTCACCGACGGGTCCACCGCTTTCACATAGGCCGATACGCCCGCCGCCAGGCTGCCACCGCCGATGGGCACGAACACCGCATGCAGCGGCCCGGCATGCTGGCGCAGGATCTCCATGCCCACGGTGCCCTGGCCCGCGATGACGTAGGGGTCGTCAAACGCGGGCACGAAGGTCAGGTCCTGCTGCTGCGCCAGCGTCTGCGCATGCGCATAGGCATCGCTATAGGAATCACCCGCCTGCACCACGGTGACGGTCGGCCCGCCATGGGCGCGCACCGCGTCCACCTTCACTTGCGGCGCGGTCTGCGGCACCACGATGATGGCGCGCACGCCCAGGCGGGCAGCGGAAATGGCCACGCCTTGCGCGTGGTTGCCGGCCGACGCGGTGATCACGCCCCGGTCCAGCGCAGCCTGCGGTGTGTTGCGCATCTTGTTGTAGGCGCCGCGCACCTTGAAGGAGAACACTGGCTGGTTGTCTTCGCGCTTCAGGAAGACGGTGTTGTTCAACCGCGCCGACAGCCCGCGCGCCAGATCCAGTTCGGTTTCACGGGCAATGTCGTAGATCCGGGCGCTCAGGATCTGACGCAGGTACGCCATGGGCGAGGCGTTGCCGTGCTGGAATGCGGTGTCTGTCGGAGCGGTTTGCATGGGGGGGTTCTCTGCTTTGGGAAGACTTGCCCGGCAGAGGCGGCCACAAAAAACCCGCCTCGTGGGGCGGGTGGCTGTGACTGTTGCGGTCGCGCGCTAACCCACCATTTTCGGAATGATGGTAATAATCAGCGCAATGCGGACGGCGACGAAATTCATGGCGGCAAGCTTGCGCGCGTCGCGGAAATTTGTCAAATCGCGCGGCCGCCAGGCTGCGGAATTGTTGGCCAAAACCCCATCCCAAACCCATATCGAAGCTGTATTGCTGCGATATCGAGTCCATAACGCAGGCTTTATCGGTGATTTCCCTGCGCGTCAAGCGTGTCGCGGTATTACAATACCGCCTTCGTGGCAGCCGCACCTTCCAGGATGACCGGGCAACCGGGCCATTAAATAAAGGACGGGCGCTGCCAAGTTGAGTAGATCCGGAGCCTGCCCCGCATCTGCCCATACGAACCCACTCTCGACAACATCTACCGGCGTACGCCGCTTAGCATGTTCGGGTTTGCGCCGAAAGCGCTATGCGCCGAACAGATTCAAGGATCATGTCTCTTACTCCGAAGATTATCTATACCCTCACCGATGAAGCGCCGGCGCTTGCAACCCGTTCGTTGCTGCCCATCGTTCAGGCATTCGCCAAGCCCGCGGGCATCACGGTCGAGACGCGCGACATCTCCCTGGCCGGCCGCATCATCGCCCTCTTCCCCGACTACCTGGAAGACGGCCAGAAGCTGTCCGACGCGCTGGCCGAGCTGGGTGCGCTGGCGGTCAAGCCCGAAGCCAACATCATCAAGCTGCCCAACATCAGCGCCTCGATGCCCCAACTGAAGGCGGCCATCAAGGAACTGCAAGCCCAGGGCTACAAGCTGCCCGACTACCCGGACGCCCCCGCCAACGACACCGAGCGCGACGTGAAAGCGCGCTACGACAAGGTCAAGGGCAGCGCCGTGAACCCGGTTCTGCGCGAAGGCAACTCTGACCGCCGCGCGCCGCTGTCGGTGAAGAACTACGCCCGCAAGCACCCGCACAAGATGGGCGCCTGGTCGGCTGATTCCAAGTCGCACGTGGCCCACATGTCCGAAGGCGATTTCTACGGCACGGAAAAGTCGGCGCTGATCGCCGAGGCCGGCGACGTCAAGATCGAACTGACCGCCGCTGACGGCACGAAGACGGTCCTGAAAGAAAAGACCCCGGTCAAGGCCGGCGAGATCATCGACGCCGCCGTGCTGTCGACCGCCAAGCTGAAGTCCTTCCTGCAAGCCCAGATCGACGACGCCAAGACCACCGGCGTGCTGTTCTCGGTGCACCTGAAGGCCACGATGATGAAGGTGTCCGACCCGGTCATCTTCGGCCACGTGGTGTCCGTGTTCTACAAGGACGTGCTGGCCAAGCATGCCGCCGTGCTCAAACAAGCCGGTTTTGACCCCAACAACGGCATTGGCGATCTCTACGCCAAGATCCAATCGTTGCCGGCCGACCAGCAAGCCGCCATCACGGCCGACATCGACGCCGCCTACAAGACCCTGCCGCAACTGGCGATGGTGAATTCCGACAAGGGCATCACCAACCTGCACGTGCCCAGCGACGTCATCGTCGATGCGTCCATGCCCGCCATGATCCGTGACTCGGGCAAAATGTGGAATGCCGAAGGCAATCTGCAAGACACCAAGGCCGTCATTCCCGACCGCAGCTACGCGGGCGTCTACCAGGCCGTCATCGACGACTGCAAGAAGAATGGCGCCTTCAATCCGGTCACGATGGGCAGCGTGCCCAACGTCGGCCTGATGGCGCAAGCCGCCGAAGAATACGGTTCGCACAACAAGACCTTTGTGGTCCCGGCATCGGGCACCGTGCGCGTCACCGACGCGTCGGGCAAGGTCCTGCTGGAACAAGCCGTGGAAGCGGGCGACCTCTGGCGCATGTGCCAGACCAAGGACGCCGCCATCCAGGATTGGGTCAAGCTGGCCGTCAACCGCGCCCGCGCCAGCAAGACGCCCGCCGTCTTCTGGCTGGACGAAAAGCGCGCCCACGACGCCCAGATCATCGCCAAGGTCAAGCAGTACCTGAACGACCACGACACCAGCGGCCTGGACCTGCGCATCATGGACCCGGTTGAAGCGACCAAGTTCTCGGTCAAGCGCATCCGCGAAGGCCTGGACACCATCTCGGTCACCGGCAACGTGCTGCGCGACTACCTGACCGACCTGTTCCCCATCATGGAACTGGGCACCAGCGCCAAGATGCTGTCGATCGTTCCGCTGGTTGCCGGTGGCGGCCTGTTCGAAACGGGCGCGGGCGGCTCGGCCCCCAAGCACGTGCAACAGTTCCTGGAAGAAGGCTTCCTGCGCTGGGATTCGCTGGGCGAATTCATGGCGTTGGCCGAATCCCTGGACCACCTGGGCCGCGCGTACAAGAACCCGACCGCCCAGATCCTGGCCAAGACGCTGGATCAGGCAACCGCCAAGTTCCTGGACGAAAACAAGTCGCCGGACCGCAAGGTCGGTGGCCTGGACAACCGTGGCAGCCACTTCTACCTGGCCATGTACTGGGCCCAGGCCGTGGCCGCGCAAACCGACGACCGCGCCCTGGCCGCGCAGTTCGCCGGCGCGGCAGGCGCGTTTGCTGAAAACGAAGCCAAGATCGTTGAGGAACTGAAGGCCGCGCAAGGCAAGCCGGTGGATATCGGCGGCTACTACCAGCCGAACGAAGCACTGGCCAGCCAGGCCATGCGCCCCAGCGCCACGCTGAACCAGGTGCTGGCCTCGATCGCCTAAGCGTCCATGCTTGGCGGCACTTGCCGCCAGCACAAAAAAGCCGGCAGCCTTTCAAGGGCTGCCGGCTTTTTTATTACGGATAGACGGGCAAGTCCGTTTACCGCGTGCCGCCGCACATCCGTAGACGGAAAGCGGCATCGACATCCAGCCGCCATACCGCGCGCGTGGCGCCCGGCAAGCGCGGCGCCACGCCAGTGATCGCGGGATAGCGCCCGGCGTCATCGTCGCGGCCCCAGATCCAGAAGCGCGTACCGTCGGCCGCCGCGCAAAGCCGCGCGGTCAAATCTTCGTTTTGAATCAAGACCCGCTTGCCGGCGGCGGGGTCGAACTGGGCGGCGTCGTACAGTTCCTTGCGCCAGTTGTCGCGCGTGCGAACCTCGGGGTCGTTCCAGTTGTCGACGATCCAGGCTGGCGCGGACGCCTGCGTGTAGAAACCCAGATCGAATGGCAAGGCGTGCAGCGCAACCTGCGTGTCTTGCGGCCGCATTTCGCCACGCAAGTCCTTCATGGTCGGCCCGGCGCTACCGCGCGGGTTGAACGCCGCCGCGACGATGGCTCCAAGGCAGATGATGGCCGCCGCCACGACTGCAATGCTTGCTCCCCGCCGCTTGCCCGCCGCCCAGGCGGGCGCGAGACGCTCACTGATCAGGAAAGCCAACGGCGGAAACACCGGCAGCACATAGCCGATCAGCTTCGATTGCGGGATGGAAAAGAACACCATCACCACCGCGATCCAGATCGCCATCAGCCGGCGCACCCCCTGCGGATCGGCCTCGCGCCAGAACGCGCGGGTAAAAATCGCCACGCCCCAGATTGACCATGGCAAGGCCAGACCCAGCACGATAGGCACATAGAACCAGAACGGCTGCGCGTTGTTGAAGCCGCTTTGCGCGAAGCGTTCGAAGTGCTGGTAGACGAAGAAGTAATGGTAGAAGCCGGGAAACTTCATCTGCATCAGCGCAAACCAGGGCACGGCAACCACGGCGAACGCCAGCAAGGCCGGCGCCCACAGCAAGGCCCGCATGCCGCGCCAGTCGCGCCGCAGCAGTAGCCAGGCCAACACAATGGCGCCGGGCAAGGCCAGGCCAATCAAGCCCTTGGCCAACACGGCCAGCGCGGCCAGCACACCGGTTGCGATCGACATGGCGCGAAATGGTCGACCTTCTTCGCGGCGCAAGGCGGTGTCGGCGGCCGCCAGGATGCACAGCGTGATCATGCTGGCCACCAACATATCCATATTGGCGAACTGCGCGGCGCCGAAGAACAGGGGCATCAAACCCAGCACCGCAACCGACCAGCGCGCCTGCGCCACATCGCGATAGCGCGCCACGAACGCATACAGCCCCGCCCCCGCGCTCCACGCGCCCAGCAGCGACGGCAGGCGCGCGCTGAATTCGTGCACGCCAAAGAGCGCGTAGCTTATCTGCGCCAGCCAGTAATACAGCGGCGGCTTGTGGAAGTACGGCATGCCATCCAGCAGCGGCACCATGGGCGAATGGCTGCGCAGCATTTCCCAGGCAACGCCCGCGTAGCGGCCTTCGTCGGGCAAGGTCAGCCAGCGCGCCCAGGCCAGGGCTGCCAGCCAACCGGCCAAGGCGAGCAGAACCAGCCAGCCGGGGAATGCGCGGCGCGGAAAAGCTTGAGGAAACTGAAGGGGCATGGAATGAAAGTCGATGGAAAATCGAAACAACGCGGCCCCCTATTATGGGAAACCGCGCGTCAATTTCTCATGAAATTCCGGGCCGACATGGCCCTGCTTTCAGGCCGCCTTCAAATTCAGGCCGCCTTCAAAGCATGTGCGCCAGGAATTCCCGGGTGCGCGCCTGCTGCGGGGCGCGGAAGAATTCCGCCGACGGCGCTTCTTCGACGATGCGGCCTTCGTCCATGAAGATGACGCGATGCGCCACTTCGCGCGCGAAGCCCATTTCGTGCGTGACGACCAGCATGGTCATGCGTTCGTCGGCCAACTGCTTCATGGTGCGCAGCACTTCACCCGTTAATTCCGGGTCCAGCGCGGACGTGGGCTCGTCGAACAGCATGATGTCGGGCTCCATCGCCAGCGCGCGGGCAATCGCCACGCGCTGTTTCTGCCCCCCCGACAGGCGCGTGGGATAGTTGTCGCGCTTGTTCAGCAGGCCAACCTTGCGCAGCAGTTCTTCCGCCTTGGGGATGATCTGCGCCTTGGACATGCCCTTGACGGTGATCGGCGCTTCGATGATGTTTTGCAGCACCGTCATGTGCGGGAACAGGTTGAACGACTGAAACACCATGCCCATCTTGCGGCAGATGCGACGCACGTCGGCATCGCTGGCGTAGTGGCTGCGGCCGTCGTCACCGGCGCGCGCCATCATCTCGCCTTCGACTTCGATACTGCCTTCGTCGATGGTCTCAAGGTGATTCAGGCAACGCAGGAACGTGCTCTTGCCCGAGCCGGACGGGCCAATCACCGCCACCACTTCGCCCTGTTCGAGCGTTAGCGACACCTTGTCCAGCACGCGGTTCGCGCCGAACGACTTGCTGATGGCGCTGGCCTGGATCATGACGGGCCGGCCCGTCGGCGCGACGGCGGCTGCGGGCGGATTATTGGTCATATTTGGCATAGCGCTTTTCCATGTGCTGGAAGAACCACGTCAGGACAAGCGTCATGAGCAGATAAAAGGCAGCCGCCACCAGGAACGGCGTGGTGGTGAAATCACGCTGCACAATGCCGCGCGCGGTGCGCAGGATGTCGTTCAAGGCCAGCACGTAGATCAGCGACGTGTCCTTGACCAGCGTGATGGTCTCGTTGCTCATCGGCGGCAGCACCCGCTGCACCATCTGCGGCAGGACGATGCGGCGCAGCGTTTGCAGATAGGTCATGCCCAGCACCTTGCTGCCTTCGTACTGGCCACGGTCCACCGACTGGATGCCCGCGCGGAAGATCTCGGCGAAATACGCCGCGTAGTTCAGCGCAAAGGCCACCACGGCCGCCGGAAAGTCCGGCAGCCGTATCCCCACCACCGGCACGAACGGCAGCGCGAAGTAAATGAACAGCATCTGCAGCATGAGCGGCGTGCCGCGCATCAGCCAGATATAGCCGTTGACCAGTTTGCTGAGCAGCGGCCACTTTGAAATGCGCGCCAGGGCCAGCACCAGGCCCAGGGGCACTGCCAGGGCCAGCGTGATGAAGAACAGCGTCAAGGTCACTTTCGCGCCTTCCGCCATCGGCCCCAGCAGAGAGAGTACGTAGTCCATTGAAGAAAGTTCGCGCGCCGCTTACTTGATGATGTTGGCGCCGAACCACTGGGTGGCGATGCGCCCGGCAGTGCCGTCCTGCTTCATGGAATCCAGCGTCTTGTCCAATTGGCCCAGCAATTCGGTGTCGTCCTTGCGTACGCCCACGCCGTAGTCTTCGGTGCCGAAGTTCTCTTCCAGCACGCGGTATTCGCCCGCGCGCTTGCTGATCAGGTAGCGGCCCACCACTTCGTCCACCACGATCGCGTCCAGGCGGCCGGCGGCCAGGTCCATCAGCGCGGTGACGTTGTCGCCGAACTTCTTCACTTCCTTGATCTGGGCGGCCACGGGGTCACGAGCGATGGCGTCGGTGGCGCTGCTGCCGTCCTGGGCACCGACGGTCTTGCCGGCCAGGTCGTTCTTGACCTTCACGGGCGAGGCGGTGCCCACGATGATGATCTGGTGGTTGGCCATGTAAGGCGCGGTGAAGCTGATGTTCTTCTTGCGCTCTTCAGTGATGGTCAGGCCGTTCCAGAGGACGTCGACGCGCTTGCCGTTGAGTTCGGCTTCCTTGGCGCTCCAGTCGATAGGCTTGAATTCCACTTCCATGCCCAGGCGCTTGCTGGCTTCCTTGGCCATGTCGATGTCGAAACCGACGATCTGGTTGCTGGCGTCGCGAAAGCCCATGGGCGGGAAGTTGTCATCCAGGCCCACCACCACCTTCCTGGCGGCGGCCGGCGCCTGGGCGCCAGCGGTCGGCTTGGCGTCGTCGCTGGGGCCGCAGGCGGTCAGCAACGTGGTCGCGGACACGAGGAAAACAGCAGTCAGTTTTTTCATGGTCAGGGGCGCGCGAGGCGCAAGAATAAGAATGCAGGAAAACAATGCAAAAAGGGCTGGATAGCCAGCCGCGAGCCGCCATTTTAGCGTTACTGCAAGACCGTGCTGGAAAGCGCCCTGGCCCTGGCTGCGCGCCATGCTAGGCTTGCCTGCTTCATCCGGGAAGCAAACATGGAATTCAACATCAAGGACGGCGTGAAAGCCCACACCAAGCGGGCGCAAGCACGCACCGCCATGGCCGAGGGTGGGAAATGAGCCCCGCCATCCGTATCGGCCCGCTGGTATTTCCCACTGAATTGGCGATTTTGATTGCCGCCGCCCTGGTCGGCGTGTTGGCGGCGCGCCTGTTGAACCGCCAGCGCGAAGACGCGGCCCGCCTGAGCACGGTGTTGTGGCGGGCGCTGGTCATCGGCTTGCTGGCCGCGCGCGTCGCCTTTGTCTGGCAATACCGCGACCACTACCTGCCCGACCCGATCAAGATGCTGGACCTGCGCGACGGCGGCTGGATCGGGCTGGCCGGGCTGGCCGCTGCCTGGGTCTATGCGATTGCCGTCGTGATCCGGCACCGCGCGCCGCGCGTGGCCTTGCTGGGCGCCTTGGCACTGGCCAGCGCCGCGTGGCTGGGCGGCGGACGCTGGCTGGCGTCCACGCCGCAGCCGCAGCCCGAACTGGCTGCCTTGGCGGTACAGAACGTGGACGGCGCGCCCGCCGCGCTATCCGCCTTTCAGGGCAAGCCCACCGTCATCAACCTGTGGGCAAGCTGGTGCCCGCCGTGCCGCCGCGAAATGCCGGCGTTTGCCGCCGCGCAGGCCGCCAATCCGGACGTCAACTTCGTTTTCCTGAACCAGGCGGAAGCGCCAGGCGACGTGACGAAATTCCTGGACGAGCACGCGCCCGGCTTGCAGAACGTACTGATCGACCCGGCGGGCGAGGCATCGCGCAAATTCAGCAATCGCGGCCTGCCCGCCACCTTGTTCCTGGACGCCCAGGGCCGCCTGGTGGACCTGCGCGTGGGCGAATTGTCCACCGCGTCGTTGGCGCAACGGCTGGAATCGATACGCGCGGCGCAGTGAAGCGGCTGGCCGGTGCCGGGTTCGGCGTCGAAGGTCAGGCTTTAGGGTTCGGCTTCAAAGCGCTGGCTTCCGGGTCGGCTTGACGGGTCTGGTCCGGCAGCGGCTCCGCCCACGGCAGCGCGCGGCCCGACACCTGGCGCTGGAACAGACGCAAGCGCTGGCCAATATGCGAAGGCGGCGCTTGCAGCCGCACCACCAGCACCGGCCCCACGGGCACTGCGCGTACCGTCGCGATGATGACCGACCCCGAGTCAGCGAGGCCAGGGGAACGGGGGGGATTTGGTGAGTCAGATCCGGAATCCGGCTGCGCCGCCCTGCCCTTGTCCGGCATCACCGCCCAGGCCAGCAGTTCGCCTTCGTCCACTGCAACCGGCCGCGCCTTATCGTGTCCGCAAGCCGGGCACCATAGCCGGGCGGGATAGACGCGATGGCCACAGGCGCGGCATTCATCCACGCGGCATTGGTCCCCGAGGTGTTCATCTACATGCAGATTCATATTTCCTCCCGGCGCAGCACGGCCGCGTTGGCGCACATGCCGTAGCGCAGTTGCACCATGCCGTATCCCGTGACGACGCCGTGCCGAAGGCCTGGCAACTGCCGCGCGCCCGCCTGACCCAATAATTGCCGAGCCACCTCAACCAGCCCGTGCATGCCGCCCGCCGTCCCCGCCTGGCCCGCCGACAATTGGCCGCCCGCCGTATTCACGGGCAGCGCGCGCGTGGCGATGCGGCGGGCGATGAAGCCCGGCAGATCGTCCGTGCCGGCAAAGCCCAGGTCGTGCAATTGCGCCAGCGCCATCGCCGGATAGTCGTCGTACACGCTGACCACATCCATGTCTGCCGGCCCCACCGCCGCCTGACGCCACAGGCCGGGCGCGAATTCAGCAATGCCGGTCTGCAAGCCGTCGCCTTCCTGCTGGTCGTGGTTGTAGCGCGCGCCGCTGGCCAACAGCCGCACATGCACGCCCGTGGGCGGCGCTTGCAGCACCAGCGCGCTGGCCCCGCTGACGACCGGCACGCAGTCCAGCCGGCCCAGCGGCGGCGCCACCATCGGCGCTTGCAGGTATTGGGCCAAGGTCAGCGGCTGGCGATAGGCCGCGTTGGGGTTGTCGGCCGCCCAGCCGCGCTGCGTAACGCACAAGGCGCCGTAATCTTCACGCCGCAGCCCCGTTTGCGCCATCTGCCGCTGGGTCAGCATGGCAAACAGCGGGTTGGGCCCATCGCTACCCAGCGGGCTTAGATATTCCTGCGCGCTGCGGTTGTAGCCGCGCACCAGCCCGGCAAAATCCGCGCCCGTGAAATGGTCGCCCGACACCAACACAATGGTTTGCGCCTGCCCCGCTTCCAGCGCCAGCCAGGCTTGGCGCAACAGGTTGATGGCGCTGGCGCCGCCCAGTTCGTCCTGCATGCACCAGTTCAGCCGCAAGCCCAGCCGCCAGGCCAGGTCGATGGCGCGGTCGGGGCGCAGCGTGAACGACGCCACGCCCAGGCCATCCACCTGCGCGGGAGCAATACCCGCCTGACGCAGCGCCTGCCCGACGGCCTGCGCAATCAAGCCCGCCGTCGTGCATGTGGGCTCGGGATGGCGCAAGGCCGGGGTTTCGCCTACCGCGACGATGCCGGGGCCGGGGCCGTGGCCAGCAGACAGGGCCGGGTTCATTCCGTGTCCTGCCTGGGCGGATTGCGGGTCAGCAACAAGGTCACCACCGTAATGGCCGCCATGCCCACCAGGAACCACGCCACGGGCGTGGCCGATTCATACTTGCGCAGCAGCGCCATCGCAATCAAGGGCGACAGGCCGCCCGCGAACACCGACGCCAGCTCGTGGCCCAACGCCAGGCCCGTGTAGCGGACTTCGGCCGGAAACAGTTCGGCAAAGTACGCGGGTTGCGTGCCGATCATGGCGGCGTGGCACACCGTGTTGCCCAGGAAGAAGGCCAGGAAGATCCAGAGCGGCTCTTTCGTCTGCACCATCCAGAAGAACGGGAACGCCACCAGCACCAGGCCCACCGAACCAATCAGGTACACCGCGCGCCGCCCGATGCGGTCAGACAAATGGCCAAACCACACCAGCGTGCCCAGCTCGATGAACATGGACACCAGCACGCCGCCCAGCATCACGTCGTTGGGGATGCCCAGGAACTTGCCGTAGGCCAGCGCAAAGGCCAGGAAGATGTACGAACCGCCGTTCTCGGCCACGCGCAAGCCCATCGCGGTCAACACTTGGCGCGGGTAGCGGCGAAACACTTCCACGGCCGGCATGCCGCGCTTGGCCGTCTTCTTGGCCTGCACGAATTCCTCGCTTTCCGGGATGTGCTTGCGGATGTACAGCCCCACGCCGAAGATCAGCACGCTGAACAGGAATGGCAGGCGCCAGCCCCAGCTCATGAAGGCGTCCTGCGGCAATTGCTGCGCCAGCATGAATACGCCGGACGACAGCACGAAGCCGCCCGCCACGCCCAATTGGCTGAACGACGAGAAGTAGCCGCGCCGCTTGCCACCGACGGCCTCGCTGATCAGCAGCACGCCGCCGCCCCATTCACCGCCCGCCGCCGCGCCCTGCAAGACACGCAGCACCACCATCGCCACCGGCGCCCAAAAGCCAATCTGCTCGTAAGTGGGAAGCAGGCCAATCAGGAAAGTGGCCGCGCCCATCAGCCCCAGCGTCCACTCCAGCGCCAGCTTGCGGCCGTAGCGGTCGCCGACGTGGCCGAAGATCACGCCGCCCAGCGGCCGTGCCAGAAAGCCCACCGCGAACCCCGCGAACGCGCCCATGGTGCCCAGCAGCGGGTCCGTGCCCTTGGGAAAAAACAGGTCGCCAAATACCAGCGCGGCCGCCGTGCCATAGATGAAAAAGTCGTACCACTCCATGGCATTGCCCGCGACCGAGGCCGTCACCACGCGTCGGGTGCGCTTTCTCTTTGCTTCGTCTTCGGCGGACAACGCCGCCCCCTTGTATGCCATCGTCATTGCCGCCCCTTGGATTTTTAGTGGATCAACGGCGCCTCAGCGCGCCACGCGATAGCCAGCGGCGTCCCGGTCCCAGGTGTCGCCGGTGATACCTTCTTCCCGCAAGCGGAACTTGCGGACCTTGCCGTTTTCGGTGCGCGGCAGATCGTCCAGCACGCGCAGGTAGCGCGGCACGGCGAAATACGGCATGCGAGGCTGGCAGAAATCAAGCAGGGCTTCGGGCGTGGGCGCGTGCCCCGCCTTGTAGACCAACGCGGCCATCACTTCGTCTTCGGCTAACTCGGAACGCACCGCATAGACGGCCACGGTGGCCACGGCCGGATGCGCTTGCAGCACCTGTTCCACTTCATAGGACGAGATGTTCTCGCCTCGGCGGCGGATGGCGTCTTTCAAGCGGTCCAGGAATCGGAAATAGCCGTCGGCGTCGCGCACCACGCGGTCGCCCGTGTGGAACCACAGGTTGCGCCAGGCCTCAACCGTCTTGTCGGCCATGCCGAAATAGCCCGTGGCGATAGCAAATGGCGGCGTGGCGCGCAGCAGCAGTTCGCCCGGCTCGCCATCGGGCACCGGCGCGTCGTGTTCGTCGGCCACGATGGCGTCAAACTCAGGCGCCACGCGGCCCATCGTGCCCGGCCGCTGCTCGGAAAGCGTGCCGCCCAAGGCGAAATTGGTTTCGGTGGAGCCGTAGCCTTCCAGCAAGGCGATGCCGGTGCGTTCGGCGAACACACCGTGAAAGCGTTCCGGCACCCCGGGGGCCAAGGCGATGCGGGTGCGATGGCCGCGTTCGGCGGGACGCGCGTCGTGCGACAGCAGCATCGGCACCATGGCGCCCAATAGATAAGTGACGGTGGCGTTCGTGGCTTGCAGGCGGTCGAAATAGCGGCTTGCCGAAAAGCGTTCGTCGCAAATGATGGAAGCGCCGGTCACCAGCGCCTGGAAGCAGGCGTTCAGCGCATTGGTATGGAACAGCGGCAGGCTGGTGTAGAGCACGTCGGCATCTGAAATTTCCAGGTTGCGCGCGGCGATCCTGCCCCACCAATAGAACTGCGCGTGGGGGCAGCACACGCCCTTGGACGGGCCGGAGGTGCCCGAGGTGTACAGAATGGCCAGCATGTCGCCGGGCCGGATGTCGGCGGCGGGCAACGGCGGTGTGGCGGCGAGGGATTCCGACGGCGCCAGGGTCGCAGGCGCGGGCAGCGCGTCGGCAGCATCGATCTCGTCAAGCAGCCAGATCGCGCGCAAAGCCAACGGGCCATCATCGTGCGACATGTCGGCCACGGATGCCAGGCCCGCCAGCGCCGGACAGGAGGCCGCATCCGCCACCAGCAACACGCAGCCGCTATTGGCCAGGATGTGCCGCAGTTGCATGCCGCGCGACGCGGTGTTGATGGGCACCACCACCGCGCCCAGCCAGCCACAGCCCAGCACGATCGACAGAAATTCCTGGCGGTTGCCGGCCATGAGCCCTACCCGATCGCCCCGCGCCACGCCCGCCGACGCCAACCGCGCGGCCCAGCTTGCCGCGTGGGCCGGCGCATCGCAGAACCGCAGCGAGCCGCCCGGGGCCTGCACCCACAAGCGCTCGCCCTGGCGCGCGGCCTGTTCCACCAACAACGACGGTAATGTCAACGCATGCATGACGACGCTTTCCCCGGTTGTTCTGCCGCTACCTGCCGGTCAGCGGCTCTAGTGAAATTAGTCTAGGAATCAACTATTTATGTGTCAAATTTATGGCTATTATTTATCTTATAAATACGGCTGATATCAGAGGCATGCGTGGACTTCGACTTGAATCTCATGCGGGTTTTCCTGACGGTGCTGCATGAACGCAGCGTGACCCGCGCCGCGCAGCGGCTGAACCTGACGCAGCCCGCCGTCAGCTACGCGCTGGCCCGTCTGCGCGAACAGTTCGACGACCCGCTTTTCGTGCGCACCGCCACCGGCATGCAGCCCACGCCGGTGGCGTTTGCGTTGGCCGACCCCATCGAACGCGGCATGAACAGCTTTGCCGAAGCGGTCAGCCTGCGCCAGCAATTCACCCCGGCCACCAGCACCCGGCGCTTTCGCCTGTCGATGTCCGACATCGGCGAAATGGTGTTCCTGCCGCCGCTGATGGAGCGCGTGCATGCGCTGGCGCCGCGCCTGCAAGTGGAAGTGATGGAGATTGCGCTGGAACAATTGCCGCAGGCGCTGAAAGAGGGCGAAGTCGACCTGGCCATCGGCAACCTGGCGGGGCTGGGCCGCCATACCTGTCACGCCGATCTCTTCAGCGAACGCTATGTCTGCATGGGCCGAGGTGGCCACCCGGTGCTGTCGGCCGGGCTGACGCGCGGCCAGTTCAAGCGGCTGGATCACATTCTGGTGGCCTCGCGCGCCAGCGCGCACCGCTTGCTGAACGAGGTGCTGAGCGAAGCCGGCCTGCATCGCCAGCCGTATCTGACGCTGCCGCATTTTTCGGCTGCCGCTGAAATCGTGCGCCGTACCGACTTGACGGTCACGCTGCCCTACCGCGCGGCCATCTGGTTCAACCGCGACAACGCTTTTGCAATCCGCCCCCTGCCCATCGCCCTGCCGCCGCTAAGCGTGACCGTGCACTGGCACGCGCGCTTTGAAAGCGATCCGGGCACGATGTGGCTGCGACGCCAGGTCGAGGCAACCCTGGCGGATCCGAACCCGGCATGATTTGATCGAAATGCGCAACAGACTCTGGCAAAGACAGGGATAGATCGGCGCGAATGCCGCTACTAGACTGGCGTCCTTCCCCCTCCACTCACGAGCCGCCGCCATGTCTTCCTTCCCCACCTTTCGCCGCCTGCTGCAAAGCGCCGCGCTGACCTTGTTGATCAGCCCCGCCTACGTTGCCCACGCTGCCGGCACCGATCTGCAACTGACCCATTTCAACCCCGGCAACGACGCCATCTTCCAAGTGTCTTCCGTGCTGGTCAGCGGCCAGCACGAAGCCATCCTGATCGATGCGCAGTTTGGTAAATCGCAAGCCGAAAAAGTGGTGAAAATGGTGCGCGACAGCGGCAAGACGCTGACCACCATCTACATCAGCCACGGCGACCCCGACTTCTACTTCGGCCTGGACACCGTGGTGGCCGCCTTCCCGGATGCGCGCGTCGTCGCCACCGAACCCACGGTGCACCACATCAAGGAAACGGTGGACGGCAAGCTGGCGTTCTGGGGCCCCAAGCTGGGCGCGGATGCGCCGTCCCGGGCCGTAATTCCGCAGGTGCTGAAAGGCAGCCAATTGACGCTGGAAGGCCAGAAGCTGGAAATCACCGGCCTGGACGGCCCGCAACCCGATCGCAGCTTTGTGTGGATTCCGTCGTTGAAGGCCGTGGTGGGTGGCGTCGTGGTGTTCGGCAACCTGCATGTGTGGATGGCCGATACGCAGACGCCGCAATCGCACAAGGATTGGCTGGCCACCTTGGCGCGCATTGAAGCGCTGAAGCCGGTGACGGTCATTCCGGGCCACTATGCGCCGGGCGCACCGCTGAACCTGGAATCCGTCCGCTATACGCAGGGCTACATCCGCGCCTTTGACACGCAAACCGCCAAGGCCGCCGACAGCGCCGCGCTGATCGCCGCCATGAAGGCGCAGTACCCGCAAGCGGGCGCGGCCGCGTCCCTGGAGTTGAGCGCCAAGGTCGCCAAGGGCGAAATGAAGTGGTAAGGCAATGCAGGGGTGACGATAAACGCGTGATGCCCTGAACAGCAATGGCGCCCCGCTTCCAGCGAGGCGCCATTGTCTTATGCCATCACCTCATGCCATCGCGGCCAGCATCAGGTCCAGGTTTTGCACCGCCGCGCCGGACGCGCCCTTGCCCAGGTTGTCGAACACCGCGGTCAGCAATACCTGGCCGTGTTGCTCGTTGCCGTAGACGCCTAAGCGCAGGTCGTTGGTGCCGTTAAGTACCTGCGGATCCAGATGCGTATGGCTGGCGGCTTCCTGGCGCGGCACCACCTGCACGTGCGTGGTAGCCGCGTAGTGCTGGTGCAGGCAAGCATGTAATTGCTCGCTGTTCACCCCTGCCGGCAGCAAGCGCGTCTGCAACGGAATCGTCAGCACGATGCCCTGGCGAAACGCGCCGTAGGCCGGCACGAACACCGGGCGCTGCGTCAACCCCGCATGCGTTTCGATCTCGGGGGTGTGCTTGTGCGCCAGGCCCAAGCCGTACAACTGGAACGCCGGGCCTTGGACGCCGCCCGCCCCTTCGTAGGCATCCACGCTGGCGCGGCCGCCGCCCGAATAGCCCGACACCGCATGCACGACCATCGGATAGTCGGCGGGCACCAGCCCCGCCTGGATCAAGGGGCGCAGCAAGGCGATGGCGCCCGTGGGGTAGCAGCCGGGGTTGCTGACCCGCTTGGCCTGCGCGATCAGGTCGGCCTGGCCCGCGCTCATTTCGGGAAAGCCATAGACCCAGCCCGGCGTGGTGCGATGCGCCGAACTGGCGTCGATGATGCGCACCGCCGGGTTCACCACCGACGCCGCCGCCTGGCGCGCCGGCTCGTCGGGCAGGCACAGGATGGCCACGTCGCTGGCGTTAATGGCGTCGGCACGGCGTTGCGCGTCTTTGCGTTCGGCCTCGGGCAGCGTCAGCAGGCGCAGGTCGGTACGGCCGTTCAGGCGTTCATGAATCTGCAGGCCGGTGGTGCCTTGGTCGCCGTCGATAAAGACTAGGGGGTGGGTCATGGCTGGTCCGTCGAGGGAGGGGTTGATCAGGGATGAGGGTTTAGGGGTTGAAGCCGCAGAGGTAGCAGCGGTTAAGTTCAAGCCGTATCTTCGGCCTGGCTCTTCGATAAGAAAAGTCGAATATCATGACCGTTCAATTCATGTTTACTGAACATCAACCCCATGCGTGAAATCAGCCTGGATCGCCTGCGCACCCTGGTCGCCATTGCCGACCTGGGCTCATTCGCCGAGGCCGCCCGCGCGCTGCATCTGGCGCCGCCCACCGTCAGCCTGCACGTGGCCGATCTGGAAGCCCGCATCGGCGCGCCGCTTTTGACGCGCAAGCGCGGCCAGGTCCGGCCCACCACCATTGGCGACACGCTGCTGGAACGCGCACGCCGGCTGCTGGCCGAAGCCGATCAGGCGCTGGACGATGTGCAAAGGCAGGTGCAGGGGTTGTCGGGCCGCGTCCGCCTGGGCGCCTCTACCGGCGCCATTGCGCATCTGCTGCCCAGCGCCTTGGAAACACTGGGCCGCCATCACCCCGGTATCGACGTGCAGGTGGCGGTGCTGACCTCTCAGGAAACCTTGCAGCGCTTGAACGACGGCACTCTGGACGTGGGGCTGGTGGCGCTGCCGCAGCCGCCTATCGATGGCCTCGTCATCAAGCCCTGGCGGCGCGATCCGGTCATGGCCTTTCTGCCGGCAAGCTGGCAGGCGCCTGCCCGCGTCACCCCCGCCTGGCTTGCGGACCGTGCGCTGATCCTGAACGACGCCACCACGCGGCTCTCGCGCCAGACCGGCGAATGGTTCGCCGCCGCCGGCCTGAACCCGCGCCCCCGCATCCAGCTCAATTACAACGACGCCATCAAAAGCCTGGTGGCCGCCGGCTACGGCGCGACCCTGCTGCCGCACGAAGCCACCGCACCCCAAGCCGACCCGCGCATCATCATGCGGCCGTTGCTCCCGGCGTTGTGGCGGCCGCTGGGCATCGCGCACCGCGCGGAAAAAGTCGAACGCGCCACCCAGCACGTGTTGGATGTGCTGTGGGAATTACGGGCGACACGGGGTGCCTGAATGTGGCGGGTGAATGTGACGGATGAACGTGACAACGAAAGCGGTAACGAAAGCGGTAACGAAAGCGGTAACGAAGCGTACTAACGACACGGAAGCGCGGCGCGAATTCACGCGTCGTCATATTAGAATTCGCCTGTGAAAACGACTCTGTCCCCCACTCCCCTGTCGCCCGCCGACTACGAACTGCTGGCTGACTTCCGCTATGCGCTGCGCACCTTCGCAGCCTTCAGCGAGGGCGCGGCCGGCGCCTTGGCGCTGACACCGCAGCAACATCAAACCCTGCTGGCCATCAAAGGCACCCGCAAAACCCCGCCCGACCGTCGCGGGCTGTACGTAGGCGAAATCGCCGACCGACTGTTGATCCGTCCGCATACGGCCGCCGAACTGGTCAGCCGCCTGGCCCGGCTGGACCTGGTCAGCCGCGAGGCCGATCCCGAAGACGGCCGTCGCGTTGAAGTCGTGCTGACGCCAAAGGCCGACAGGGTATTGGAAAGCCTGTCCACCGCGCACCTGGAAGAATTGCGCGCCATGCGTCCCTTGTTGGGCCGCTTGCTGGCGCGCATCGGCGACGACGCGACCTGAGCGCATCCGCGCATAAGCGCATAAGCGCATAAGCACATAAGCACATAAGCGGACGGTAAGCCGCCGCGTGATAAATTGTCGCCCCACGACATATTGCAGACAGGCAAGGAGATCGTTTTGGGGGTGGCATTCAAGCGCTGGCTGAGCGCGTTCGCACCAGCGCCGGTAGGCGTCAACGGGCGCGAAAAAATCCTTGGCGTGCTCGGCTCGCTGCTGGGGCTGTTCTGCACGGAATGGGTGGGCCGGCACGCACTGGGCGCGGCCAGCCCTTGGTTCATCGCGCCCATGGGCGCATCGGCCGTGCTGCTGTTTGCCGCGCCCGCCAGCCCGCTTGCGCAGCCCTGGTCCATCGTGGCGGGCAACGTGGTGTCGGCGCTGATCGGCGTGTTCTGCGCCCAGATGATTCCGCTGCCCGGCTTGGCTGCGGCCGTCGCGGTAGCCCTGGCCATCGGCGCCATGTTCAGCCTGCGCTGCCTGCATCCCCCGGGTGGCGCGGTGGCCTTGACGGCGGTGCTGGGCGGGCCGTCCGTAGCCAGCCTGGGCTATGGCTTCGCGCTGTGGCCGGTGGGCCTGAATTCCTTGATCCTGCTGTGCATTGCCGTGGCCTTCAACGGCGCTCTGAAACGCAATTACCCCCGCCGCCATGCCGACCCGGCACAGGGACATCACACCCGCGACGCCGCGCCCAGCACCCGCCTGGGCTTCAGCCGGGCCGACCTGGATGATGCCCTGGCGCAACGCGGCGAGCTCCTGGACATCAGCAAGGAAGACCTGGAAGATATCGTGCTGGCCGCCGAACTGCGCGCCAGCGTGCGCCGGTTTGGCGAGGTGTCGTGCGCCGACGTCATGTCGCGCGATGTCGTCACCGTGCAGGAACATGAACCCCTGGACCACGCCGTCCGCCTGTTCGACAAGCACCGGCTGCAAGCCTTGGCGGTGGTTGACGCGAACGGTCATTATGCCGGCATGGTGTCGCAGGCCGACGTGCTGGCGCGCAAGGCCAGGCCGCTTGCGGTCACGCCAGATGACGCCACGCCGCCGCGCCAGCGCGTTTCCGACTGCCTGCGCAGCGAAGTGCCCTTCGCCACACCAGACCTGCCGGTCATCGAACTGGCTCGGCCCATGTCTGACACCCTGCATTGCGTGCCGGTGCTGGACGCCTCGCGCACTCTGGTCGGGCTGATCACGCAGTCGGACCTGGTGGCCGCGCTGTACCAGATGACGCTGTCGGCCAATTCTCAGGCCGATCCGCAGGCCGATCCATTCGGCCAGGCCGCTCCGCGCGCCGCATGACGCCTCCGTAGCCCTACGGATGCCGGACCGCGCCTGCCGCAAGGCATAATTTCAGCCGTGAACCCCCTATCGCGCACGCGCGCCCTCCTCTGCTGGCTGATCCTGTTCTGCCTGGGCGCCGCCTGGATCGCCCGCCAGGAAACCCTGGATCAGCACGACCGCTTCTTTCAAAGCACCAGCATCGCCCAGCGCATGCTGAGCCAGAAGACGGTGCAGCACGAAGCCGTGCTGGCCACGCTGACAGCGCTGTCTCACCCGCCCACGCCCGAACGTCTGTATCCCAGCCTGCACCCCGCCATGCCCCAACTGCTGGGGCTGGGCTATCTGGCCGATGGCGCCTGGGCCGGCAGCCTGCCACCGCCGCCGGGTTTGTCGGCCGCCGTGACGCGCGCCCGTGATGCGGGCCGCCCGGTGACGCTGCCGGTGGACGACGCGCGCTACTGGCTGGTGGCGCCCTCCAGTTGGAGCCTGCTGCTGGACGCCCGCCAACTGGTGCCGGCGTCGGACTTTCCCCCCGGCTTGAGCAACCTGAGCCTGCTGCTTGGCTCGCAGCCTTTGGCGCTGCTGGCCAAGCAGGCGGACGACGCGTGGGGCTTGGCGATGACATTGCAAAAGCCGCTGGGCGCGGCCAGCCAGCCCTTCCCGATGCGCAGCACCCACACGCTGACGCCGGCCTATTGGCCATGGAAAGCCTGGCTGGCCTGGGCCCTGGCCAGCGCCCTGCTGGTGACGGGGGCCGCTGCCTGGCAGCGTTCGCGCGCCGAGGCCCGCCGCCAGCAAGAGCAGGCGCGCCTGGCCACCATGGCGCGCCTGGGCACGCTGGGCGAAATGGCGGCCGGCATCGCGCACGAACTGAACCAACCCCTGACCGCCATCCTGGCCCAGACCCGCGCCGCCCAGCGCCTGCTGGACGACGAAGACGAACGCCCCGCCGTGCGCCACGCGCTCTTGGCCAGCGCCGAGCAGGCCAAGCGCGCCGCCGACATCATCAGCCGCATGCGCGCGCTGGTACAACCGCGTTCGCCCGCGCGGCGCGAAGCGCTGGACCCGGACGCGCTGGTCGCGTCGCTGCTTTTTCTACGCGAAGCCGAGCTGGCCCGGCAAGGCATCCGCCTGGCCTGGAACAACGCCAGCCCAGGAGCGCGGCCGCTGGCTGGCCGCGTAGCGCTGGAACAGATCCTGCACAACCTGGTGCAAAACGCCGCCGACGCCCTTGCGGGTACCGACGGCACGCGGATGATTCAACTGGAAGGCCGCGCCGACGGCGACGCATACCGATTCACCATCAGCGACACCGGCCCCGGCATCGCCGCCGACGCGCTGCCCCGCCTGTTCGCCCCGTTCTACACCACGCGCGCCCAAGGCATGGGCCTGGGGCTGGCCTTGTGCGAAACGCTGGCGGGTTCCATGGACGGCCGCATCGCCGCACGCAATCTCAAGCCCTCGGGCGCCTGCTTCACCTTGACCCTGCCGTGTGCAAAGGCCCCCGCATGAACACGCCGCCCACGCGCACGCCCGACCATTCCCCGCTGGTGTACCTGGTGGATGACGACGACGCCGTGCGCGATGCGCTGGGCCTGCTGCTGCGTAGCGTAGGCCTGCGCAGCGCGGGCTTTGGCGACCCGCAGGCCTTTCTGGCGCAACTCAGCGCCAGCGCCATCGGCTGCGTCGTGCTGGATATCCGCATGCCTGGCATCAGCGGGCTGGACGTGCTTGCCCGCCTGGCCGCGCAGTCGGACCTGCCGGTGGTCATGCTGACCGGCCATGCCAACGTGGACCTGTGCCGCCGCGCCTTCAAGGGCGGCGCCATGGAGTTCCTGCAAAAACCCGTGGATGACGACGTGTTCCTGGACGCCGTGCAGGCCGCGGTGCGCACCCACATCGCCAGCCGCGAAAAGCTGGCCGTGACCCAAGCCGCCGCCGATCGCTTGGCGCGCCTGTCCGGACGCGAACACGAGGTGCTGGCGCGCATTGTGCAAGGCATGAGCAACAAGGAAATCGCGCGCGAATTCGATTTGTCGCCACGCACCGTTGAAACGTATCGGGCCAACGTCTTCGCCAAGCTGGAAGCCGACTCGCTGGCGCAACTGATCCGCCAATACGCCACCCTGCTCGACTAGCCCCGCCCTCTGCCCTCCGTAACGCTACGGAGACGCGCGAGTAGTCGGGCGTATACCGCCCGCCGCGCGTTTTGGCCACACTGGCTGCTCCTTACTCCAACGCATAAAAGGATGCTGACCATGAAGCCCACGACGCTTGCCACCCTCTTTTCCACCCTGGCCTCCACGCTGGTTTTGTCCGCCGCCGCCCAAGCCGCCGTGCTCACGGAAACCAACCTGTCGATGGCCGACGCGCAGCAGCTCGCCACCGCTACGGTTGCCGCCTGCCAGGCCAAGGGCTACAACGTCAGCGCCTCCGTCGTGGACCGCGCCGGCCTGCTCAAGGCCTTCGCCCGCGCCGACAACGCCGGCCCGCACACCATCGAGGCCAGCCGCGCAAAGGCTTTCACCGCCGTGTCCGCCAAGACCCCCACGCTGACCATGATGGAAAACGCACAGAAAAACCCGGGCGCCGCCAACCTGACCGACATTCCGGGCTTCCTGCTCTTGGGCGGCGGCGTGCCGGTCAAGGCGGGCGATAAGGTCATTGGCGCCATTGGGGTAGCCGGCGCGCCGGGCGGCCACCTGGACGCGCAGTGCGCCGACGCGGTGCTGCAAGACAACGCGGCAATGTTCAAGTAAGACGCTTGCTCGACCGCGCGCGCGTGCGCGGGTATTGGCGCCAGGATCGGCAACAGGCTAGGCTTACGGCGCCACAGTCTGAATGAAGCCGGTTCACACCATGCCCCTGCCGCCGCGCCCCTCCCTGCTGGACGACACGCTGCGTATCGTCGTCCGCCGCTATCTCGTGCCCACCACGCCAGAAGCCGCGCTGGCATCGGCTTCAACGGCCCGAAGCCACCACTGCACCAGCACACTGGCCGTGGCCATCGACCAGGCGCGTCGGGCGTTGGCCCATGCAGAAACACCGCCTGCCTTGGTCAAGCAGACGTTCGTCGACGCGTTGGCACAGCTTATCGGCGAAGCCATGCGCGAGAACCAGGGTGACCCCGCCATCCAGGCCATGGTCCTGCGCCACCAAGCCGTGCAGGTGCGTGAATACGCCTCACTGGCCGCGGGTGCCGAGTCGGACCGGCGTGAAGTCGTGGCGGCCGTCAACGCCATTGCCCACCCGGCCAAGCTGCAACGCCTGCCGCCCGGCCCGCAGCGCGAGGTCTTGGGCGCGTTGCAAGCCGCCGCGTCGGCACCGGCTTGGGCCGCGCTGTCCAAGGCCGTCCAACCGATCGACGCCCTGCCCGAGGCGGCAAGCGATTCCCCCACGTCTCGCAGCCTGGCCCGGCTGCGCAACAGCCCCGCCCTGGAACGCCTGTGCCGCTTGGACGCCTTGGCCTCCGACGCGCTGGTGCAGCGCTACCAAGCCCTATGGAGCCGCAACGGCCCGCGCTCCGGCACGCCGGGCGCGGTGGCGCAAGGCCTGGCCGCGCAACAACGTGGCGCGGATGTCGAGGCCCAGGCCGCGACAGCGTTGGAAGCCTTGGCGCACCGTCTCAATACAGAAGGGCCGCAAGGCACTACCCTGGGCCCCAGCACCGCCGCATATCGGGTGGTGACCTCGATGCACGTGCCGCCCGAGCTGCCTGGCTCGGCCGACCGCGCCAAGAGCGAGTGGGACGCCGCGCTGCTGCGCCGCGCCAGCCCGCCAGACGCCGAACCCGTCTGGGATGTGTGCCTGCTGGTCGAGGCCAAGGCGTCCGTGGACGCGGCCAGTACGGACTTCCCCCGCTTGCTGCGCGGCATGCAACGGCTGGCGCAGGCAGACGCCGGCGTCATCGATCCGTTCCTGTCGCGCCAGGGCACCGTGACGTTGCGCGGCGCATCCCTGAGCACCCTGCCCACCCACGGCTCCGACCTGGCTGGCGCCGTGCTCTATTGCTGCGACGCGCCCGCCGACACGCCCGTTGATGACTCGCCGCGCTTGCTCAACGCCGCCTGCCGCATGCAGTTGCTGTCCGCGCCGGCCAGCGTCGCCTACGCCAGCCAATTGGCGCTGCGCCAACCCGCCGACGCCCAAATGCTGGAAGCCGTTTGGCAAGGATTGCTGGCGTCGCCGCAATGGGCTGGCGTGTTGAATCAGTATCCGCTGCTGCATCAGGTGCGCGCGCTGATGGTGCACACAGACGACCTGTTTGCAGCCACGCAACACGCCAGCCTGTAACACAAAATGGGCAAGTTTTGCCCGTAAAATCCCGCTGTCGGCAACGCGTGTCGGCGCCACGCTGATACCGCCGGGATGCACGTCGATCTCTACACCCTTTACCTGCTCGTCATCGGGACGCTGCTCGCCAGCGCCGGGATGCTTTATTGGGAACACCGCACGAATTCCCGGCGTGCCAAGGAACTGGGCATTCTGGCCACGGGCTTTGCCACCATCGCCGTCGGCTGTACCGTGGTGCTGCTGCGCGGGCACCTGCCCGCGGTGCTTGGCCCCGGGCTAAGCAACTTCATCATTCTTGGTGGCTATCTACTCGTCCTGCACGGCGTCGCGGCCTTCAGCGGCAGGCGCTACCGCCTGGTGTCGATCGGTTTGCTGGCCGTCACGGTGCTGCTGTGGGCGGCGGCCGGCACCCGTTGGCAAGGCATCATGTGGAGCTACATCAGCGCGGCGCCCATCGCCGCCGTGGCGGCCCTGACCGCCTGGGAAATGTGGCGTTGCACACCCATGAAGCCGCTGACGCCGCGTCGCTTCGTCATCGCCGTCGCCAGCATCCATGCCTTGTTCTATGCCTTCAGGGCCTTGATCCTGCCCTGGCTGGTTGACGTGTATGGTTCCGTCGTCCAACTGGCGGCCAGCAACATCACCATGTATGAAGGCGTGCTGTATTCGGTATTGCTGCCCATGGCGCTGCTCAAGCTGGTACGCGAAGAGGCGCACGGCCAGTTGTTGCGCGAAGCGCAAACCGACTACCTGACGCGCCTGGGCAACCGCCGCTGGTTTTTCGAGGAAGGCGCGCGCCTGTTGCACGCCCATGCAAAGCAAGGGCCGGTGGCCGTGCTGGCGTTTGACCTTGACCACTTCAAATCCATCAATGACCGACACGGACATCAGGCCGGCGACCTGGTGCTCAAGGCGTTTGCCGACATCGCGCAGAGCGTGGCTGGGCCGGGCGTGCTGTTGGCGCGTATCGGCGGCGAAGAGTTCGCCGCGCTGCTGACGGGTGAGGAGGCGCGCCGCGCGCAGGCGCTGGGCGTAGCCATCGCGCAGCGCTTTGCCGACATGTATTCCGAAGATATCGATCGCCGCGCCATCCACGCCACGGTCAGCATCGGGCTGGCGTGGTTTGACCACAACGCGCCGCCGCTGGCCGATAGCCTGGCGGCAGCGGACCGTGCCTTGTACCGCGCCAAATCACTGGGCGGAAACCGGTTGGAATTGGCCTGACAGCCCCAAGTTCCGCAGGCCTGAAGCGCCGCAGGCCAGGAATGGGCACGCCCCCCCCCTCGCAAGGGATAGCGGGGCGTAACTCGCGCGCTTATTGCGCAGCGACGCCACCCGGTTGGAAATCCCTGCGTCGATCAAGGTCTGCGCGCCCACGATGCTACGTGTACGGCCCGCGCAACGCGCTCATGCAGCTCGTCCACGTCGATCCACGGCGTGTGCTTTTCGTGTTCGATGACTTCACCAAACGCCTTGCTGGGCACGTTGGATAGAGAGACTCATGGAATGACCTGGGCTTCAAAGATAAGAAGCGCTCAGGTAAGAAGCGCTCAGGCTACGTGGGGGCTTCATGCCGGACAACGTAGAAATGCGTCTATGGCTATGCGGGCGGTGGTGGCGGCCACCCCGCAAAATCAGAGGAGTTCTATAGACGCGCGCATGATCGATTGCGCAATATCGTCGGTCAACCTGCGTTTTCCAGGAGGACCGAACGTGTTGTCTCACAAGCAAGACCACCGCTTCACCTTCACCCCCACCAGCGGCGCGGCGTTTGACGTCGTTGAATTCACGCTGGATGAAGCCCTGTCCGAGACCTATCGGCTGTGCCTAGAACTGTCCAGCAGCGACCCCGCCGTTGATTTCGGCACGCTGCTGGACCAGCCCGCGCTCTTCACCATCTGGCGCGGTGACCAGGCGGTACGCCATGTACACGGCATCGTCACGGAATTCGTCCAAGCCGACACCGGCTTTCGCCGCACGCGCTATCGGGTAGTCGTAGAACCCTCCCTGGCTCGCGCCGCGCTGTGTTCTGACTGGCGCATCTACCAGCACCT
>NZ_JBCGCS010000037.1:0-29895 GCF_038594925.1 Achromobacter sp. JD-1
TGGCCGCGTTCTGCGCGTGGCCGTGGCTTCGGAACTGGTCGGATTGCTTAGAACCCAATGCCCTCGCATTTGCAGTGTCAGCGTCAGTTCCGGTAAACCGGCGGAACATATCGCGCAGGTCTGGAACGCGGAACGTGTCGGCGTCGAGGTTGACGAAGTAATGGCCGCCTCGGCGCGCTTCCCAATTGGCCTGCGTCAGCACAAGGCCATTTTCCTGCGCGTATCCCCATAGGGCTGCATAAGCGGACTTCTGAAGAATTCCGCCTACCGCGTCTACTTCGCTCGCGAGTGGCGTGACGGTGTGGCCGTCCAGAGGGCGGCCGCAAAGGGGCGACCGATAGCCGGTATAGAAGCTGGTGGAGACCCAGACCCAGACTTCCGCGACTTCAGCAACCAAGACCGGCCCGACGTTGGTCGTTGGCAAGTTGGTCAGGGACACGGCGGGTATGCGCGCATCCAGCGCCGCCTGCAGGCCGGTCACTCGCGGGATATCCGAACGAGCGAAAGCCAGGTTGCTGAGCGCAGCGACTTGGGAAACCGTCTCAAACGCGGTGACCGGTTCCACCTTCCAGCCGCTTGCCCAGCCCGCAACGGATGCCTCGGTGGCGTTGCCCTTCGCCATCACCTCCGACACGGTCACGGACGGGTACGACCAAGCCCTGTTCAACTCGCCCAGCCAGATACACAGGGCGCCGTTCGAGTCAGACCCAAACCGCACGGGCATGTCTGATCCGACGCCGCCGGCAAGTATCGTCGCTCCCTGCCGACCCCATACCTTGCTGGTCTGAGCATAGCCATGGATCAGGATCGTCACAGGCGGTCCATCAGCCAGCGACTCGAAGATCTCGACCCGAAGACGGATCATCGTGTTTGCATCGACCGCCGCTGCCGGCAAGGTGATCTTCATTGCACCGGTGACGGTGGCGGTGTGTGTCGAAAATCCGCCGCCGGCCGGCAGCACGACATGCGCCGTTTGACCCGATGTCGAATTGGATCCGTACTGGCTACCAAGAGCCGCGCCAGCTCCCAAGACGATCGGCCCACTGACATTTCCCCCCGCCTTCGGCAGCGCCTGAATGTCTTCCAGCACCTGAGCCGGCGTGCGCGATGCCAGCGCGCCCGAGCCCGCACCCGTCACATACGAACCTGCAGCGACGGCCCCCAAGCCCGTGCCGCCCCGCGCCACGGGCAAGGTACCGGTCTTCAGGTTGCCGGCGTCCAGGTTTTGCAGCGCATAGCTCAGCGCGTCAAAGCCCGTGGCCGCCAGCGGTCGGCCCGTGACCGCCGCCAGGCCGTCCAACTGCTTGTACAGCCAGGCCAGGCGTTCGTCGGTGGTCTGCTGCACCTTGTTGAATTGCTCGACCGAAGGCGGCACGGATCCGATGAATGCCCAACCCGCCTTGTATTGCAGGTCGGTAATGCCTTCGGTCAGGCCGTTCTGTGCCCAGGTTGATTTGAAGAGGTCGAAAAAAGTAGGGTCTGCCATCAGTAAATCCCTCGCGCCAGCACGCCGACGCCAAAGCCAAAGAAACCTTGCTCGCGAAAGCCGAAGGGCTTTTCGGTCGAGCCGGTGATGAGTTGCACGCCGACGCCGGCGGCTTGGGGCACCCACTTGTAGGGGTTGGCCATGAGTGGGTCGTTGGGGCCGGGTATGCGGCTGACCCAGATGCGGATCTTTGCGTTGCCGGCGTTCTGCACCACGACCCGCGTCACATCGAAGATCGGCTTGAGCGAACTGGCGATCTCGGGCGTGGTGCCGTGGCCGTTGTTCAAGGCGATCTTCCAGTACAGCAACTTGCGGTATTCGGCATCAAGCAGCGTGGTGGACCCGGCCAGCGCGCGCTCGTTGGCGCGGCGAAACCGCGCTACGCCAAAGCTGCCCACATTCGGCTGCCCGTCGAAGCCGAAGAATCGGATGTAGATCGCTTCATCGATGACGCGCGGCAAGCCCACGATCTCGCCGATGCCATCCAGCTGCCTGCCCACCGCCGTATCCAGCCAACGGTCTTCGTACAGCGCGCGCAACGCGCCTTGCAGCCCCTGGGCGGGTTTGAGCAGCGCCTTGACCAACGCTTCCAGCCGCCGCTTGGTTTGAAACTGCCCCAGCCAATGGCCCCAGGCCACCTGTGCATGATCTTGGTTCAGATCCATCACGCCACCTCGATGCGCGACAGATCAAACGCCGCCACCTGAAAGTCCTGGATCGTGACGTTTGCCGCGAGATAGTCGGCGGGCGTCGGCCTGAAGGCGGGATCGGTCGAATAAGCCAGCGTCAAATCCACCGACGTCAGCCCCGGCGTGCGAAAAATTGCGCCGTACAACCGTTGCAGGACAACGTCCTCGCCAATGCTGAAGCCTTCGCCTACCTGGGCCAGGCTGTCGGCAATACGCTGAAAGCCATCGGGCGGAAACGCTTGTTCCGACGGCGGCAACAAGGTGGTGGCGCAGCGCAGCCACAGATAGACGCGTTCGGGCCGGTCGAAACGGATCACCTGGTCCGCGCCGTCCGCGTCCTTGACCACCACCCGGCGCTGCCCGTGAGTGTCGATGCCGGCCGCCACCACACGGAAGATGGCGTCGGCCACTTCGTCGTCCAGGCCGCCGTCGGCCACCACATGCACGCTGTGCGGCGGCCGGCCCAGCGCATCCGGCGTGTCCGTGCTGTTCGTGAAGACTTTGACGGTACGCACGCCGGCCACGCGGTCGCGCACGTTGGGGGCAATGCTGGGTAGCGTGGCCGCGCCCAGCCGGAACAGGCCGGTCGGGTAGCGGGCGCGCAACTCGGCGGCGGTTTCCGCCAGGCGGCCCGCCACGCCGTCTTGCAGGTTGTTGACCGCCTCCCATCCGTCGACCTGCGTAATGATTCCGTTCAGGTCTCCCACGGCGGCGCCTTCGGCGGACGCGCCGATCGTGGTCACCAAGGCGGGCGCCCCCAGACGGATCAAGGACAAGCTGGCCGACCACGCAAATGCCACGGACTGGCGGCCGTCGGAATGGATCCGCACGGCGACGCCATCGCTCGAGACCTCCAGGCCGCTGGCGGCCAGCGCCGCCACCAATCCCGCCAGCACCTGGGGCAGATTCGCGGTGGTGCCGCTGGTGTAGGAATGGTCCACGCCATCGATCGATACCGTGTACGCGGTATGCGGGGCAATGGCGGGCTGCAACGTCACATCCGCCGCCGCGCCGGGCAAGATCCGCGTGGCGCTGTCCAGCGCCCACACATTCTGGCTGACGCGATGCCGCACTTGCGCGCCCGCCGGCACCGTCGTGCCCGGCGTGCCATACAGCACCACATAGGCTCGCGAGGGTTCGTCGCGGTAGCGCGATACGCCGGTGAACGACACCGAGCGGTCCAGCGACACGCCCGTCGCCGACCCCGGGTACATCGCGTAGTACACGCCTTCGGCCTGCTCCCACAACGTGGCTTCGCGTTCCGCGAAGGTGTCGATCAGCAGGCCGGTAATACTGTCGGGGCGGGTTTCCACCGCGCCATTGAATCCGGCGGATTGCATGCGCGCGCGCAGGTCCGCCACGATCTCCTGGCGGATTTCGGGCAGGCGCGGGCGTACGAACCCGTCCGGTGTGACACCGTAGGCCATAGGTACCTCAACAAAAATAAGGGAAAGGAAGGGGCTAAGACGTACTTGATGAGCTGCGGGACGACGCGCCCGAAGACGCCCCCAGCAGCACCACGCGGTCCAGCCGCCCGTAGGCGGTGTCGGCTTGGTAAGTGACCCGCAGCACACGCAGTTGGCGCTCCATCTGCAACTGCATTGCCTGCACCTGCGTCACGCCCGGCACCGCGCGGATTCGGGCGCGGAAGATGGCTTCGATGCTGGCGCGGTCGGGCGACTTCACCAGCACGTCCTCGAAGTACGGAACACCGAAGCTGGTGTCTAGAAACCACTCGCCCATGAAGGCGAGCAAGGTGGTGTTGATCTGCTGCGCGATACGCTCGGCGCCATCCACGAACGACGCGCGGCCAAGCAGGTCCAGGTCCAGATCGTGGTCGGCGGACAAGGCAAGGTCCAGGGTCATCAGATTGGCCCCTCGGTCGTGCCGCCCGCGTAGGCGTGGCGATGCGCGTCGCCGATGCTCTTGCCGTTGTGCGTGATCGCGCCGCCTTCATAGGCCACGCCGCCACGGATGCGCATCGACGCGCCGCCCTGGCCGCCCTCGCCCGACATGCCTTGCGTATAGGTCAGCGGCCCGTTGATCGTGACCGGGGTGTTGAAGGTGGCTTGTTCCGCTTGCACCGTCCAGGTCTTGACTTGAAACGTCAGGTCGCCCGCTGGGGATAGCTTCAACGTACCCGGCCCGTACTGGATGCTGACATTCTGCGTATCGGCCGCCATCGTGCCCGGCCGCAGCAGCGGCGAGGCAAACGCGTCCGACAAATCAAACTGGCGCGGGTCATCCGGTGGGCCGTTGTCGCCCGCCAGCCAGTTCTCCAGCGCGCGGGCCGAGAACGACAGTTTGATCGCGTCACCCGGCGCCAGCGGCACCGAGATCAGCGCCTGCGCGCCGTTCACATCGCCCACCGGCCAACACACCGGCACGCGCACCACCTGCGGCGGCGGCAAGACGTCGCCGTTGGCCAATCTTTTGGCCAGCGCGGGGCGGGCCGTGACGAAGGTGCCGTCATAGGTGACGACTTCGCCCGGCAGCGTCGTGTAGACGTCCGCCAGTTCCGTGGCGATAAGCCGGCGGATAAGGGTTACCGCATTGCTCATGACTGCTCCTTCTTTGTGGCGGGCGGATGAGGATCTACCAGCGTCAATTCCGTTTGCCAGTCACCGCCTTCGCTATCGCCTGTATGGCGCACGGTTTCCGCGCGTTGAAACGCTTCTACCGAACGGCTTTCCAGCTTGACCAGATCACCCGGGCTGATGGTCGGCAGCAACAGCGACTTGACCTTCCAGCCGTCGCGCTGCTGCTGGCCGCTGGCGGGCGTGGCCGTGCCGGCAGGCGCCGCGACACCCGCCTGCCCCGGCGCCTTTGCCTTCGATTTCGCCTTCTCGCTGGCTGCCGCCCGGGTGCGTTCGGGTTGACCCAGCAAGCCGGTATCCACGGCCAGCACAACGGCTTGGCGCCGCGTGGTGCCCAGCCGCTGCACCACCTGCAACTGCTGGTTCTGGATCGACCATTCCAGCCCGGTGCCCTGCGTAACCTTATGCAGCGCCGTGCGTGCCGCGCCGTAGAAGGAAAAGCCCTGCTCCCACCGACGGTCGGGCGCATCGTCGGCCATGATCAGCGGCAGACCCATCTGCCGCGCAATGTCGCGGATGATGTCGCTGGCGCGCGCGCCAGGCCCCAGGCCGATTGAAATCGCCGTGTCGCGGACTTCGACATAGCCGTCCTTGACCGTCAATTCCGTCACCACGTTCGGCTGGTCATAGCGGGTATACGCATACACGATGCTGCCGGACGCCATCAGCAAGGGGCCGCCCTCTTGCGCATAGCCCGCGTACAGCACGCAGCGCAGGCCGGGTTCTTCCAGCGTGCGGCGGGTTTGCGCGGCCAGGTTGTACACGGTGATCTTGGCGTCGTTGGACTCTTCGGCGGCAGTCTTGGCAATGTCGAACGTCATGCGGATGGGCGGGACGATCTCCAGGCCTTGCCCGCCGGGCTTGCCGACAAGCAGCCGGTAAACGCGGTCAAACCTGGCCATTGGCCACCTCGTCGGCGTTGACGTAGAACAGCGCCACCTCGCTGGACGGCAGCGCCGCACGGCTGATGGTGTCGCGGCGGTCGGGCGCCAAGGCCACCAGTTCACCGGCGGGCACGGCCAGATGCCGGTATCCCGCCAACAAGCGGGTGTCCGGCACCACAACAATGCCCGCCACGATCAGTTCGTTGTAGGCGTTCTCGATGGACAGCACCCATTGCTGCGCCTCGTTGTTCCAGGACAGGCGCAAAAAATAAGTCATGCCGTCCAGCTCCATTTCGGTAATGCTGTCGTTGGCGTCGGGAACGAGTATCTGGATCATGTGTTGAGGATTCCTTTCGCGTTGAAAACATCGTGCTGCTTCTGGCTGGCGGGCACGCCGTTCTGCTTACCCGCGTTGGCCTTGGTGGTGCCGGCCTTGCCCGTTGCGCTGCCCGAGGTTTTTTCCGGAGGGATATCTGCCTGCCGCAAGGTCACCTTGCGGATGCGCTTGAAGCTGGCGGATAGTTCGAAGCGGTCGCCGGCGCCGTTGCTACGCCCGATGGAGCAGCTTTCCATCACGAAGTCGGCGTAAACATCCAGCCCGGTTGTGATGGTGATGGGCAGGCGGTCCGCGTGGATCTTGCGCAATGCGTCCTTGGCGCCGATCAACTTTGACCGACCGGCGCCCAAGGCCGTGCCGCGCAGACCGCCCAGCAAGCTGATGTCAGCCGCCGTCACCCAGCCATCAAGCGTCAGCTGCTCGGAGTCCGCCACCACGTGGTCCGTCACGGGCGGGCCGTCTTCCACGGCAAACGACGTCGCGCGGCTGGTTAGCGTGGTCTTTTCGTTGACCAGCGCGTCCAAGGGCAGCGTCCCGATGCTGCTGCCGCCGTGCCATCCGAAGATCATGGAAACAAAGTTCATTGCCACTCCTATGGGGGACTCTCGACGCCGGGCGTCACGTCATACGTCTGCGACAGGCTCTGATAACTGCGTTGGTGGCCCTGACTCACGCCATCGGCCACCGCCTTGCTCACAACATGAGGATCGCCAGCCGGCACGTTGACGACGATATTGTTGAGGCTTTGGTAGTTGGATGGCGCGCGCCCGAGCAGCGCCTTGGGGCCGACCACATTGGCCGGAGGCACGAGCGGAAGCGAAACGCCGCTTGCCACGGCCCACCATGCAGCTTGGTCGTTCGACAATGCGCCCGAGTGCATGCCATGTGGCATGCCCTGCTGCCCTCCCGGTGGCAAAGCGTCCATCACCGACGCCGGTGCCTCGGATTCGGACTTAAACACGTCTGGCAACAAGCTCAGGAACCAGTCCTTGGCCACCTTAAGCTTGTCCAGCACCCAGGTCTGGATGGCGCCGCCGATCTGTTTGATCGTGGCCATCATCCGCCCGCCCATGTTCGAGAAGAACGTCCACAAGCCGTTGAACGCCCCCGCCCAATGCGCGATGGCGCCGTCCCAGTCGCCCTTGAAGACGGCCACGACGCCGTTGACAAGCTCGGTCCAGAACTGCCAGATAGCCTGGATATATTCAATGACCGGCCCCAGGAAGGAATCGAGGGCCATCGCCATCAGCGCATCCCAGGATGCCGAGATGTACGCCTTGATCACATCCCAGTTTTCCCAGACCTGCCACAGCGCAACCGCCAGCATGCCGATCAACGAAATGATCCGGCCGATCGGCGTCATGGCAAACGCGTTCCACAGCATCGGCACGACGACTCTTGCCAGGTTCAGCAAGAATCCGCCGACCGGGGACAGGATCTGCCACAGGCCATAGGCCAGCACGCTGGCGCGCCGCAGCCAGTTGCCCAGCGAGACCAGCCCGATGCTGGCGCCCGTCAGTGCCAGCAGTTTGACGACCGCGTCAATGTTGTCGGCCAGGAACAGGATCGACGCCGTCACCCCGTTCAGCACGCTGCGGCCTGCCGGCAAGGCCTGGCCGACATAGCGCTGCAAGGCGTCGTTGAACACCGTCATCGCTGCCGTGATGGACGCGGGCGCCGCCTCGGCTTCCGCGCGCATGGCGGGCAACTGCGATTGCAGCGCGGGCAAGGCGCGGTCGGCGGTGACCTGGCCGCCTTGCACCTGCTGGCGCAACTGGCCGCGGTCCACATTCAGGCCGGCAGCCAACGCATCCTGCATGCGCCGAGGCAGCGCGTTGTATTCCTCAAGGCCCAGCCTGCCCTGTTCCACCATCTTCAACAGCGCCGCCACGACACCGCCCCGGTCCTCGGCCGGGGTCTGCGACAAGCGCATGGCCAAGGCCACGGCCTCGGTGATACCAGCAGCGTCACGCGGGGAACGCCCGTGGTCTTGCAGCGTCTGCGCGGCCCGGGCATAGGTGTCGACGTTGTCGGCATACGGCGTGCGGCTGGCGCGCGACACGCGGACCAGGTCGCGATCGGCCTCGGCCGCTTGCGCGCCCGACCCCGCTGCTTGCCGCAGGCGTTCCTGGATTTGCACCCAGGCGTCGATGTCGCTCAGGATGCGCTTGAGCGGCGATGCGCCAAGCGTCAGTTCAACGACGCCGCGCAAGCCACTCAGCGCGGCCGCGTGCTGGCGGGGCGCCGGGATGCCGCCTTGCGGGCGGACCACAGTGCCTTGCGACTGCAAGCTTGTTGACTGCCGGCGCGTTGGCTGGCCGCTGGTTGGCTGGCCGCTGGTTGGCTGACCGCTTGTTGCCGGTCTGCTTGTCGCCAAGCCGCTTATCGCCTGCTGCGTGCTCACCACGCTGGGCAACACGCCCGCCAACGCGCGGCGCATGGTGGCGCTGGCCTGCACGGTTGCGTTAGCCATGGATTTCAGCATGGCTTCAAACGCCTGCTGGTAAGCCTGCAAGCCGCTTGTGTCCACCTGGTAGCGCAGCAGCGTCACCACCTCTCGTACCAAGATCATCATTACCTCGCCTTGTTATCTGCCGCAGCCTGCGCGGCCTGCTGGGCATCCATCAGCGCATTGAGCTTCAGGATGTCCAGCAGATCGATGTCGCCGCGCTTGGCGGCGTCCAGGCTGACATGGCGGGCCAGGATGGGCCGCCAGATGATCAACTCTCTTTCGAAGCCTGCGTCGAACCGCCCGACAGGCTCGCCAGCTTCGCGCGGGCCGGACCAAAGCGGCCGGCCCAACGCGCCAAAGGGCCGGCGAAGTTGTGCTCAAGAATGTGGAACAACAGCTCCAGGATTTCGGCGTAGTCGGCAAAGGCCAGGCCGCGATGGGCGGGCGTCAGCTTCTGGGGCTCGCGACCGGCCAGCTCGAAGCTGACCAGCTCCGGGTCGATCAGGCGCTCAGCCCAACCGCCCAGGGCGTCGCCGCCCAGCTTGGCCGACAGTTCCCGGAACGCGTCCAGCATCGCGCTTTCGTCGCGGCCTTCGCTGGCGTCCTCCACGTTGAACACGGAATTCAGCATCGACCCGGCGGCCGGCAGCACTTCCTTTTGCAAGTCGCCCAGCAGCTTCAACTGTCGGAACGGGTCGAAGCGGGAGATCCGGAAGATGGTGGTGCCGATGGTCACTTCCTTGACGGCGCTCATCAGGTATTGCCCCCGATCACGTTGATGGCCGGACCGGTCTCGATCGTCCATTCGCGGCTGCCCACCTTGGCGCCGTAGCCGGCGTCGGGCATCTTGACGATCCAGGCCGAATCCGAGGCGTGCAGCGACGTGCCGCGCAGGTCGGTCACCGACACCGGCACGGCGCCGTTGCCCTCGGTGGCGCGGTCGGCCTGGTGCAGCGCGGTCAGCGCGGCATTGCTGGCGCTGGTCTGCATCAGCGTCAACGTGATGCGCAAGCGAGAATCGCGCGACATCGAGCGCGCCACCTCGCCGTCGACCCCGACAACAGAGGCGATGCCTTCGCCGATTTCAGCGACGGTGACAAAGGTGTCTTCGGCAAGCCCGGAGATAGGCAGCGCGCCCATCACGATCTTGACCTGGTTGGGTGCGTAGGTTTTGACAGACATGGATAGGCCCCGATTACAGTTGTTGGTAGGTAAGGTTGCCCTTGATTTCGGCAACATGGATGGCGCCGGCAAGGCGGGCGCTGAAGCTCAGGTCGCGCAGGATGCGGTTGGCTTTGTCGTTCGTCGACACGCTGGCCGCGCGCGGCACGTTGATGACGAAACCAGGAATCTTGCGGCCCGCGTCATCGATTTCATCGGGCGCGACCAGGCCCCGGCTCTGGCCCAGCAGCAGCGCCTGTCGGATGCCGTTGACCAGCACCTGGATGCCGGCGTCGGTGTACGGCACCTTGCCGTTGGCGTTGATCAATTGCGACGCAACGTTGATCTTCACTTGCTCGGCCAACCAGTCGCGGCCACGGATCACATCGATCCATTCGCCCGCCGCGACCTTGCCGTTCTGCGTCACGGCAAAGTTGCGCATCTGCTCGAAGGTGTTGGCGTTCTTGGCGTGCGCGGCCAGTGCCTGGCCTTCGGTCAGGCTGTCATAGCTGACGCCCGAGAGCCGCGTGTTGGCCCACGTCTCGCCACCCGGATAGAAGGTGAAGCGGTTGGCGGCAACGGCAGCATCCAGCGCTTCACTGGCAGCCTGGCCGTGGTACCAGACATGGGTGCGGAAGAACTGCTTCTGCTGGCATTGGGACGCGATGTCGTTGGACGCGGCGGCATCGATGATGCCGGCTTGCGCGCTGGACACGCCGAACAGGCGCTCGTTCGATTCCACCCACTCGGCGGCGTCCAGCACATCGGCTTCGACACGGCTGGCCAAGGCCACGCCGTACCAGTCGCCGTTTTCACGCAGGCAGGCGTTCAGCGCGGCCGACGGGGTTTCGGTGCTGACCGGCGCGGCCAGTTGCAGGTTGCCCTTCACGGCGATGGCGACGGCTTGGCCGGTCTCGGCGGCGGTGACCGTGACGTCGGCGCCCGTGGCGGCTGCCGTTACCGGCGCGTCGGTGTCGGCGATGGCGGCGGCCAATGCGGTGGCAAGGGTCTGGGGCGTGCTGTCGGTCAGGCCCGACGTCGCTACGTCACGCTTCTGGACCGCGCCTTGCGCATCGCGCCACGACAACGACACAAGGTAATCGGACACGGCGGCGCGCGTGACGGTCACGCGGGACGCATCCACCTGGCGGCGGCCAACGAAAACGCGCGCCACCGTCGGAATCTGCTTGAACGCATCGCGCACGGCGATGTAAAGCGGGTCGGTCGGCGCCATGCCCATGTCCAACAACTCGCCCGGCTCGGTCAACGCCAGGATGCGGTTGACGGCCAGCGCGTGCGCGCCAAGGATCAGAAGGTCAGAAAAATTCTGCTCCTTGATCGCCGTGGTGTTCAGCGAGATCGCCACATTGACGATCCGGTCGATTTTTGCCATTTGCGGCTCCAAAAAAAAACCGCCCAAAGGCGGCGGGGACTGCGTTAAGAAGGCCGGGACGCTAGGGCGCCGTATCGGTCTTCGCGGAGAAAGTGGTTTCAAGGGTGGGCGTGGCGCCGCCCGTCGTCGTGATCGTGCCGGCCACCGTTTCAATGACGCCGACAAAATCGGTATAGGTCTGCGCGTAGCGGATGCCCAGTTCAAGCACGCCCAGCCGCTCGCTTGCCGCGCCAGCGCTGTCAGGCGCCACGCGCTGTATGCGGCCAGCCTCGAACAAGGCCAGGCCCAGCGCTTCGGCCTGCTCTTCATAAGCGGGATGGCGCAGGGTCAGGCCCATCTTGTCCAACGCGCGATACGCATCAACGCCAACGCTGCGCAGTTCGACGAAGGCATCGCGGTGGTCGTGCACCGGCTGGTTGCCGTCATCATCCACAAGGCCCATCTCAGCAGGCCCGGTCTGCACCCAGCGCACGGCCATGGCGATATAAGGCGGTGAGGGAACGGCTTCGGTGTCATCGGAAAGCACTACCGGCACGCCACCAGCTGCGGCGCTTACCAGCGTAAGGATTGCGTTATCGGGCGTCATGTCGGCGATTAAATGGTTGGGAAAAACAAAAGCCCGCGAACCGTTGAAGGTAGGCGGGCTGCATTTCGTGTGGGCGCAATGCCCCGCGGCTATTGTCTCAAATCCGGTCCCAAATGCGCAGGGTTTTTATGAAGTGCGTGTCCCAATTCCGACCACGCATAGGTCGCGGATTTTGTATTGCCGCCGCAACGATGCACATGGCCGGCATCCAGCAAATGGTCCAGCACCCGGCGTGCGCCGCGCCGCATGGCTTCTTGCGAAGCCGGCGTCAACGGCATGCCACGGCTGACATGCCGCAGTATCTCGGCCATTCTGAATTTCCGGCCCGGATACGCCGCCAGCAGATCAATGACCTCGTGCGCGTACTTCATTTGAATTCCCTCCAGACCTGTTGCTTGAAACTACCCAGCGCCACCTTGTAGTAAGGCAGCGTGACGCCGATGGCGCGGCATGCTTTTTCCTGGCGCAGATGCGCGGGCAGGTCTCCGTAGTCGGCGCGGCGCGTGGTTTCGGCCTGCACCACGCGTCGTTCAATAAGCGGCAACGCTTCATACAGGGCATGCACACGGCGCGCGCGTTCATGATTCACCGGAATGCGTAGCGGCTCATCGTCGTCATCGTGACCCGGCAGCGGCGGAAACGCGCACAGGTCGGGCGCGTCTTGCGCCATGCGGCGCGGGCCCGGCCAATCGCCTTCCCATTGCGATCTTGCCCAATTGCGAATTTCGTCTTCCACCCAACGCGGTAAGCCTGCTTGCGTGCTTGCCCTTGCTTCCATTGTCTTGTTGCCTCGTGTTTGTTTGCGGATCGCGTGACCACTTGGGTGTTCCGCTGCGTGTTCCGCTGACTGTCCCCGTGTCATGTAGCCTCCGGCTTGTTGGTGTGCCTGGCGTGCGTCAGCATCTCGGCGATGGCCTTGGTGGGATGACCGCCAAGCGCGATGCGTGCCTCCCATCGATCAATCCATTCGCGATGCGACCGGCTGCGCGGCTCCAGCAGCTTTCCCGCCCCCATTTTTTTCAACGCAGCCTCGGCTTGCGCGCGCGTGGCCAACGTCTGGCCTGGCGCGGGCAGCGCGGCGCGCGGTGGTGGAATATCGGGCCACGCACCTCGGCTTAGCTCTTCGGTCAAGGTTCTTTCCCACCTTGCCTTGATGGCGCCGTAATTGCTGTTGAGCAAATCCACCGTACTGACGCCAACCGCCGCCCAATACACCGCCGGGTGCGACCAATCACCGGTCTCGCCGCGCCGCCGCGCCGACACGCCGCGCACGGCTTCGTGATAGGCCAGCTCGGGGATCAGCCACGGGCAGCACAGCTTCAGAAATTCGGGCAGCGTGGGCGGCCACTCGCGCGTCAGGCACGCCGTCAGCCCTCGCCTGACTTGCGACTCGGTCAGCCCCGACAACTTTTGATTCCAGGAATCCTTCAACTCGCGCGGGGTCAGGCCTTCCCATTGCTGCGCGAACTTCGCGCCGTACAGCAGGTGCATTTCATTGACAACCAGCGCGCCCAGATTGATAGAAGATTCAGCGACTTGCATCGATCACCCCCATGTCGATCTCGCCACGCGCCCGGCCTTCGGCCAACACGCTACGCAGTTCGGAAGACCAGTCGGCGCGTTGCCGTGCGCGGCTGCTTGCGGCGGCGCGCGGCATGTCTCGCGGTGGATACAGGCCCAGATAGCCGCTGGCGATGCTGTGGGCGATGACCGCGCTTGCGGGGATGCCTTCGGCTTGGTAGCCCGCAAGCTGTTGCAACTGCCGCCGTGCCCCCTCTTCCGTAATTGGCTTCTTGCGGGCTTTGCGGTCCGCTGCCCAACTGATCCAGTCAGCCCGGTCCAGCCATTCGGGCAATGCAATGGCCGTGGCGTCAAAGCCCACATTGCGCTTGCTCGGCGCGGGCTCCCGTGTTTTCTGGTTTCGGGTTCCTGGTTCTGGTTCTGGTTCTTGGTTGGTTGCACGGGTGTTCAACGGCTGTTGCTCCGCCTCGCCTTCCGTCGTCGCCTTCACTGCCGTCTCCTCCACCGCTTTCACTTGCCGGCCAGCTTGCCGCGCCCGCTTGGCCGCGCTGGCCTTGCCGGCCGCGGACTTCGCTTCCTTGTTGCCGTGGTAGCGGGCAATCTCGGCATCGCAACGCGCATGCCGCCAGCCTTGCTCGGTGTCCACGAAGAATTCGCTCAGCACCTGAACCACCGCGGCCCGCTCTTCGTCTGAGCGCGCGATCAACAAGCGGCAGAGTTTTTCGACGTCCGCGCACAAGGGGGCTTCGGTGTCGTAATAGAGTTCGATCAGATCGCGATAGACGCTGCGTTCGATGCGCGTCAGGTGCCGCGTGGCGCTATTGAAATCGCCAATGTGATGGGGGTAGTAGTTCATTGCGCCTTCAGCCCTTCGGCCAGCTCCGGCCAGATTCGAATGCAATCCGTGGGACGCAAGTCGCGCCGGGTAACCCAGCCGCACGTGGCCAACTCAATCAAGGCGCAATGCTTGACCGGCACCGGCCGGCGCCCGGTGCGCCACTGGTAGACCAGCGCGGGCGATACCCCCACGCGTCGAGCCAGCGCCGCAGCGGTAATGGCCCCCTCGCACTCGAAATAGTCATGTAGGTTCATTATCAAAACTATAGCGACGCTACATCTTATTAGCAAGCCATGCTATAGTTTAATTTGCATAGCATTGCTATATGAAAATGTGGACTATCGAAGAGGAAGCCGCCGCGCTGCGCGCACGCTTTGAAGGCGTGAACCGCGCGGCTTTTGCTCGCGACCACCAAGTGAAGGGCGGCCAGGCGATGATTTACCAGCACATCACTGGCCGCCGCCCCATTGGGATTGAAGCGGCCATGGCCTATGCCGAAGGGTTTGGCTGCACGCTGGCTGCAATCAGCCCGCGCTTGGCGGCCGAAGCCAAAAAAGCCGCGTCGTTATCGGCGGCGGCACCACTTGCCGCCCCGGCCACTGACGTGGCGTGGCCCTTCCCTTCGGTACCACAATCGCTGATCAAAGGCTTGGCCGACGATCAGCTCAAGCGTCTGGAAGGCGCGCTGCTATTGGCGCTGGGCCAGATGGGCGTCAAGACGAAGGCGGCGGCCGCGCAATCCAAGTCGCCGCAGTCCAAGCGCGGCGCGCTTTTGAATGTCGACGCCGTCGCCGACGAATTTCCCATGGCGCCGGTATCGGCAGCGCCCTGGGATCCGGACGGCGTCACCACGCATCAGGCTGAACGCATGCAGGCGCTGCGCATCAGCACCGCGGCCAACGTCGGCCACGTCCCCCACGCGGGCTATTCCGCCAATGACCAGGAATTCATGCCCATCCCCGAACTGGATGTGCGCCTGGCCGCCGGCCGGCTTGGCATCGAGAACTATCACGAGACCGAGATCGGCGAAATTCTGCTGCGCCGTTCGTTCCTGGAATCGTTCAAGCTGCCGATCAACCGCATGAAGATCGTGTATGCGCAAGGCGACAGCATGGAACCGGTGATACGCAACGGCGGACCCATGCTGTTCTTTGAAGACCCCATCACCGACCCGCGCGAGATCGACCCGCGCACGGTCTACGCCATCAACCATGGCGGCAAGATGATCGTGAAGTGCATCGCGCGGGAACGCGAAGGCGGCTGGCTGGCCAAGTCCTTGAACCCGGCCTATGCACCTTTTGCGCTTGAGAAAGAAGATGGGTGCGAGGTTCGCATCGTCGGGCGGATCTTGTGGTCGCCTTATGATTTGCGAAATGGGGTGGACGAGCGCTTGCTGTAGGGGTACGCCGAGGCTACACCTTTTAGGGGGCTTGCAGGTGCAGCCCCGGCGATACCTTAGTTCGCGGCCTTGTAGCGATTCCGCAAGTCGCGGATCTGATCGTGATTGCGCACAACGCCAGCATTCTGCCGTTCCACGATCACGCGAATTTCTTCCGGCAGCGGTTCCTTCAGCGCGTCAGAATAAGCCGCCTTCGCCACGTCCTCGCCACGTTCGCATTCTTCCAAAATGGCAAGATCGGTGCGCCCGGCCACGGCGGCCTTCAAGTTGGTCCAGCCGCGATGCACCGCACCCGCGACCGTGCCGCTGTCCTCGGGCACGCCGCCCAACTGCGCAATCACGGTCTGCAATTCCGCGGCACCCGCCGCGCAATCTTGCGCCCGGTTCCTGAATAGCTGCTGCAACTCGGGGTTTTTCGTGTCATCGGCCGCGGCTTCAAAGCCCTTCTGTCCGTTCTTCGAGGTTTCGATGAGGTGGTTCAGTGTCTTGATGACGTGATCAGCCATGTCCGGTCTCCTAGAGGATCTATCAAGCCGCGTGGGCGGCCTGGGAAACATGACGACAGCAAGTTCCATTCCCGGACGGGCTTTGAGTGCGGGCGGTTCGACAGCCGGAAGCTGCAGCTAGATATCGAAGTCGAAGCGATACACAGGCACAGGCCCGCCGTCGCTTCAGACCTCGCCTTGCATCGCAGGCCTGGCCTTGATCGTGCTCAGCCATGCCTGCACCTTCGGATGGGCGGCCACCGGCGCGCCCAGAAAGGCGGTGTAGCCGACCACCGACGCCACCACCAGGTCAGCCAGCGAGTACTGGTCGCCCACCATCCACGGCTGGCGCGTCAGATGCGCATCCAGCAGCCCCAACAGCGAATCCAGGTCGGCGATGGCCCGCTCGGCCTGGCGGGCATCGCGGCTTTGCTCGTCGCCGTGGGCGACGACATACAGGCGCGAGACCACCGCGCCATACGTCACGTAGGCCCACGTGCACCACGACATGGCGGCCAGCCGCTGCGAAGTGCCGGCCGCGGGCCACAAGCCCCGTTCGACGCCCCAACGTTCACCCAGCCACAGGTGGATGGCCAAGGCTTCGAACAGCGGCGCACCGTCCACGGTCAGGGTCGGCACCTTGCCGTTGGGGTTCAAGGCCAGGAATTCCGGGCGGCGCTGCTCGCCGGCCTGGATATCCACCTTGACGCGTTCGTGCGGGACCTGCAGTTCGGCCAGGGCGCAGGCGATGGGGGAAGCGCTGGACTGGGGGTACCAATGGAAAACGATAGACATGGACAAGCTCCGGATTGGGGGGGGAGTGCCGCGGCCCCATGGCCGCTGACGACGGACGAACTTTAAAATCCATTGCGGACAGCTTCCGCCCTTGATACAGGCTATCGTTGCCCGATGCTCAGTTCCAGCAACCGCCTCCTGCGCCTGCTTTCCCTACTGCAGACCCGCCGCCATTGGGCCGGCGCCGACCTGGCGCAGACCCTGGCGGTGCATCCGCGCACGCTGCGCCGCGACATCGACCGACTGCGCGAACTGGGCTACCCCATCCAGGCCAGCAGTGGAGTGGCGGGCGGCTACGCCTTTCGCGCGGGCAACGCCCTGCCGCCCCTGCTGCTGGACGACGACGAGGCGCTGACGGTGGCCATCACGCTGCGCACCGCGGCCACGGGCACGGTCGGTGGCGTGGAAGAAGCTGCGCTGCGCGCGCTGGTCAAACTAGAGCAGGTGATGCCCACGCGCCTGCGCCACAAGCTGGACGCGCTGCGGTCGGCCATCGTGCCGCTGCCGAGCCGGGGCCCGATGATCGATGCGGGACTGTTGGCCGCGATGGCCGCCGCCTGCCGCGACCAGTTGCGCGTCAACTTCGACTACGCGGACAGCCGCGGCCAGCCCAGCACGCGCCAGGTCGAGCCGCAGGGGCTGGCGCACACGGGGTATCGCTGGTATCTGGTGGCGTGGGATCCGGCGCGCGACGATTGGCGCACGTTCCGACTCGATCGAATCACCGGCGCGGTAACGCTGGGCGCGCACTTCGCGCCGCGTCCGCCGCCCGAAGGTGGCGACCTGCGCGCCTATGTGACGCGGGCGGTGGGCCAGGCACCCAACGCCGAAGAGGCACGCATCGTGCTGCATGCGCCGCACGCGGTGATTGCCGCGCGCATTCCGGCGTCGGCCGGCCAGGTGGAGGCGTTGGACGATGGCCGTTGCCTGCTGCGCTGCAACGGCCAGTCGCTGGATGCGCTGACGTATTGGCTGCTGGCGCTGGAAGTGGAATTCGATGTGCTGGCGCCGGCATCCCTGGCGCAGCGCTTTCAGATCGCGGGCGAACGGGTCGCCCGCATGCTGCAACGGCGCGATACCGCTACGCCGCAACAGGCAGACGGCCCGGCGGCGGCGAATGACTAATGCTTAGCTGACCTGCTTGGTCTGTTCGGCTTTGGCCAACTGCTGGATCGCCAGCGACTCATCGGCTCAATTCGTGTTAATGCGCCGTAGTTGTTCCGCGTCATGAGTGATCACGGCGTGCGGGTTTTCAAATGGAACGCCGGCGCGTGGTGAAGATCAAGAGCAGTGCCTGACCGATGCCACCAATCGCGGTTCATGCCACCATTGCAGAAACGGCGGACAAGAAAAAAGCCGCTCTAGGCGGCTGAATTCTTTGGGGTGGCTGATGGGGCTCGAACCCACGACAACTGGAATCACAATCCCATGCCAGTGGCCGGATTTCCTTTTATTATTCAATAACTTACGGCCATTCAGTTTTCAACAAGAACTCCCCGTAGCTCACCAATTAATGAGCCTCTCCTTAGGCCCGTTGAAAAAAATCGACGACATCCAGGCCCTCCGACAACAGTCAACCGACCGGCTTGATTGTCGTTTCAAGCCCAGGCCCAGCATCTAGTCCGCTAGCGTCTCCACATCAGTTATCTGGGCACAAGGTTGCCCGTAAGCTGCTGTAACTAAACTGGCTCTGCCCCTTCGGTAGAGCGGTTCTTCTCTCTGCTCCGTCGGGCCCTCGGGCCTCCAGCGAGCCGTTAATACCTGTCGAATCCCAACCGACAGGACATCCCAGGAAAGCTCTCATATGAGGTCGATACCCCATGCGGACGCAATCGCGTTCCGCGGTCAACACGCGTCCTTTGAATTTCCGTCCACGGCGCGCGACGCCCGCCACGCTGCTCGTACTTGGTTCGAAGCAGCCCCCGAGATGAGTCCGGCCCAGTACCGCGACCAACAATTTATGGAGCATTGCAAGGGCAAAGCCGACTCGCCCCTCGAACGCAGAATCCGGCGGGACGCGTTCAAGCAGGCATTCGCTGAGGCCATGGGCCACATCGTGGTGGAGGAGGCGCGGCTTCATGCGCTCCCTGCTTGAACGCCCGATTACGTTCCGCCTGTCTGATGCCGCCCGCCGGCGGTACGAGCAAGCAGCTGCGGATCGTGGCATGACGCTTTCTGCGTACCTGCGGGATCGGCTCGAAGTCGACGACCAGGTCGCCGAACATGTCTCGCAGCTGCGCCTCACCCTGCTGGACAACGCTCCGAACGGGCAATCCGACGCTTCGCTGCTGCCCATCCTCCTCGAACTGTTGCTACTCACGAGGCGACAGAGCCAACCCGGCGAGTTGCGCGCCGTCCATCATGAACTTGAACGGCAGGGCGTGACGCCCCGGACTTTCAAGTAACTCTTAGGATCCCCCATGCAAGCACCCCTTCTGGCGGCCGTCGTCTCGGCGGCCTGCCTTCTTTCGGCCTGCGGATTCGTGCCGCCCGCCCCTCCGACACCCCCGGACTCGGGACGCATCCTGATCAACCATGCGGATCCGCGCACCGTTCTACCGGGTAAATCGCCGACCGCCCTGGCTTCGGCAGACATCCCCCCGATCCCTGTGCCCGAAGCGCCGCCCAAGCTTGAAAGTCCAGCGTCGCCCGCCAGCGCCACGTCGCCGATGGCTACCGATGCAACGGCTGCTACCCCTGGCGCCAGCACCGCCGCGGCGGCGGCACCGGCTGCCGAGACGACGGCACAGACCACTGAGGCGAGCACAAGTCCGCAGCAGGTCGCGGCCGCGCCTGGCCCCGTCATCACCGTGGAGGTCGCTTCGACGGAGCCGGTCGCCGAACCGGAAATCGTGGAACCACCCAAGCAAATTTGGCGCATCAGCCCGCAGGACGGGACGGTCCGCCAAGCGCTCGTGCGCTGGGCGTCCGACGCCAACTGGACGTTTGGGCCTGATCAGTGGGAACTGAATTTCGACATACCGATACAGGCTCCGGCCGAGTTCGAGGAGGCCTCCTTCCGGGAGGCCACCCAGGCGCTGTCCCAGGCGGTAGCGATGAGCGAATCGCCTATCCGCCCCTGCTTCTACGGCAACCGCGTCCTGCGCATGTTGCCCTTCACCCGCAGCTGCAATCGCTCCCCCGCCCCGCAATCCTAGCCGTGGCATTGACCAGGAATATCCATGACTGCATACCGCACTGTAGCGGCCGCGCTGACGCTTGCCGCGCTGTCCGGCTGCTCCGCGCTCCAATCCACAGACCGAGTTAACGCCCGTGCTGACCACGAAGGCTCCAAGGGCGCCTTTGCCATGGACGCCTTCAAGGGCATGGCAGGTGACACCGACCGCGCCAAAGGCCAAGTCGTTGAACTACCGTGGATCGCAGGCCGACCCCAGCCACTTGCCCGCGATGTCACGCTGCCTCCAGCGCTGCGTGCGAACGTCAACACGACGCTGTTGTTCGAGAACAGCGCGGCAGACCTCAAGACGCTCGCCGACCGCATCCAACTTGCCACCGGCATCCTTACCCACGTGTCAGCGGACGCGTTGCTGCCGGCCGAGTATTTCCTTCCGCGCCTAGCAATCGAACAGGGCATTGCCACCGCAAGTGCCAGCTTTACGGCGGCCACAGCCGACACGCTGGTTCCGGCCCTTATCCCCGGTATTGCCGTTGACCGCATCGCAGGCCCGGTGCTGCCCCAGGGGGTTGCGCGCACGAAGATGGCTCCCCTGCCCCCGGGCCAAGCGCCCCTCGCCACCGTACTGGACTCGATTGCACTGCGGTTGGGCGTCTACTGGCGCTACGACGAAAAGATCGGTGCGCTTCGCTTCTATCGGACGGAGACCAAGAGCTACGTCGTCCGCACGCCGACCCAAGCCGCTGAAGAAAACCTTCAACGCGATATCAAATCGGCGAATTCGACGCTCGCGGACAAGTCGACCAACAGTTCGAAGGAAGAAGCCCGCGAACTGGCCGCTGTCGTCACCAAGCTCAGCCAGTTCCTCAGTCGCGCAGGCGTAATCAAGTCTGCGGACGGTGCGGCCAACACCATCGTGGTCACCGATACCAAAGATGCGCAGGATCGGATCGGTGAATTTCTGGACGCTGAAAATCGCCAGATGACGCGTCGGGTGCGCCTCGTATTTGAAGAGATCACCGTCCAGCGCGATCGCCTGAACCAGGGCAGCATCGACTGGAAAATTCTGTTCAACAGCCTCGGGCGCGGGAACACAGCATCGGCAACCGGCGTAGGCCCCTTGCTAGACGCAGCCCAGGCGGCGGGCTCAGTGGGCGCTTCGGTGGGCAGCGGCCCCTTCGCCGGCACCAACATCGCACTGAGCGCGCTTTCGCAGCTCGGTTCGATCGTCAATCACAAGAGCATTCCGCTTCTCTCGCAAAACCGCCGACCCGCGAAGTACGACACGCGAAACACATTTCAATACATCAAGGATCTGCAACAAACTCAGAGCACGTCCGACAGCTCGGCGCCGACGGTCACGGTCACGCAAGACGAAAAGACGGTCGGCACCTTCCTCACCGTCGTGCCTGATGCACAGGACGACGGCCAGGTGCTCTTGACGATTGCCTACGACGACACCCGGCTCATCGAAATGAAGAAGCAGCCGCTCGGGTCACGTGACGATCAGTCGTTTGTGCAGCAGACCAACATCGGCGGCCAGGGACGAGTCCAACAGGTGATGGTTCGCCCCGGAGAACAAGTGGTCATTGGCGGATATCAACAATCTGCCGACAGTTCAACCCGCCGCCGTCTTGACGACAAAGCGCCGATGCTCATGGGAGGGTCCGACGCCTCGCAAGAACAGCAACTACTGACGGTGGTGTTGGTAACCGCAATCCCAGAAGAAGGATTCTGACCGTGGCAACGCGACAGAAAGTCGCTCGGCGCACGAGCTACAAGCTCGTCGCGATACCGGGCTCGCCGAATCAACTTGTCCTCGGGCTCAAGTGGCGCACCGTCCTCGGGGAGGACCTGGAAAAACTTGCCCTCAAGACCGCCCGCAAAGCACGGGCAACGCACTTTGTGCAGAGTGATGCGCGCAGTTCGTCGGTCGGCTTGTTGACAGCCAAAGGAAGCGAAACACGCGCAAAGAGCAGAACAACGCTTTTCTCTGGCGCAGCTGCTTTTGCGCAGATGCATCGGCATGGCACGCATATCGTTGCATGCACGCTCCCCGACCAATCCGTATGGTTGGCGGTGGTCGTCGACGGGGTGGTGCAGACGGGCGGCGACACGATATTCCCCGACCAGGAAAAAGCAAAGAACGCGGTCGAAGAACTGACTGCGCGCTACCGGGAACACCAGGTCCACAGCAACTACATCACGCAAGCGCGTTTGTTCTCGTTGCAACAGCTCACTGCACACGTGAATGGACAGTCTGCGTTGCGCAGGGCGTCCTTTAGGCTGTCCATGGTGTCGCCCATATGGTGGGTGCTCATAGCTGCGGTCGTCGCCTATGAGGCATGGGACTACGGATCCGCTTGGTGGGACGAACGGCAGGCGAAACTTCAAGAAGAGGCCCAGGCGGCGCAGCCCAATTTCGACGCTAATGCGCTATGGGAAAGCGCTATCAGCGCTTGGGCTAAGTCGGTAAAGACCCAGGGCGGCGCGGGCATGACCGAACTTCTCAATGTCATCCTGACGGTACCAGTAGAACCCGGGCGGTGGCGGTTGACGGAAGTCGACTGCCGACCGAGCGCCGGATCGTGCACCGCCACATACCGCCGTACACGTCTGGCCGACAACCATACGCTGCGGGCAGCACTGGCCGAATCGTTTCGCATCGTCCATCCGGATTTGGATACTGCTACCGCAACATGGCCACTTCCGAAGGGGCGCTCGGCGCCAACTGTGGCCTTGCGGGACCTCCCGACGGCAGCTGCGATCCAGACAACGTGGGAACCAAGCTGGCAAGCGCTTCGGCCCGCATTGCAAGACTTCACGCTGGCAAAGCCGGCGAGCGTGCAGATTCTCGTGCCCAACATCAAGTTGCCCAACGGTCTGGAAGAACCAGTGCCGATGCCATCGGGCACAAAGCTACCCGCCAGCCGCGCATTGGTGATCAATGCGCCCCTGCGCTCGCTCTATGGCCTGGCCTTGCCGACGACAACCCAGATAACGCAGTTGCATGTGCGTTACCAGCCGGACTCTGCCCCCGGACTCGCCGCGAGCGCGTTCTCGGCCACCTTGAAAGGAGATATCTATGTACTCGCGCCGTGAAACTTCGCTGCGCAATCGGCTCGCCCTTTGTCTGGCGGGCCTCGCCCTGGCAATTGCCCTACCTGCCGGCGTATCGGCGCAATCCGACAATCTCTCCGTGGCGCCTGAAGCTCCTTCTGCGCCGCCAAGCCACCTGGTGCGCGAGCTGCTGGAACATGACGCAAAACAGGCGCTCGCCATTGAACGCGAGAAGTCGAAGACTGCTTTTGCTGGCACGCCGCTCGCAGTGCCGTCCGTGACAGGAATCACGCCGGCGGATGCGGAACAGGCAGCCGCGCCCTCAGCATCACCGCCGAAACAACGCCGGGCGCGGCTAATTGCCATCGTGGGCGTTGGACGCCACCTCGCAGCGCATGTGCAACTGGAAAACAGACAGGCCGTCTATCTGACCGGGAAAGCCGCACCGGTCACAGGCGCTGGCCAGGGCTTGCGTCTGCTGGAGATCTCCCCTCCCTGCGCCACGTTCCTGTCTCAAGAGGAAGAGACGTTCACCTATTGCCTAGACGAGAGGGCACCATGAAATTCAGCATTTTCCAATGGACTCGGCGAATGATGCGCGTGTTGCGCGTCGGCTTTCGCGAAGAAGAGCCGGCGCCTGTCCTGAGCATGTCGCTGACGCCAGTCCAAACTGACGACTCCCCGGAAGGCCATCTTGACTCTTTTGAGGATGTTGAAAACATGCGTCCGGCCTTCGAACATCTGCGCGTGGATTGGTGCGGCTCTGAAGCCGCTGCGAAAGCATGCGTGGCAGAACTCGAAGGCAAGCGGTATGTGGTCTTCGTCAAACAGGGGGAACAGGACTCCGACCTGTACCGTGCCGTTCTGTTACGTGCTCGGGAGGCCGCCGGGCGCGACAACGTGGACGTGTACACAGTCAACCCCGTCGTCTTGCTCGCATTGGTACGTGAGCGCATGCAAGCCAAGGACGTTAAGCAGCGCACTTCCAAGACGCGAGCGCTCGGCGCACGCTCCGCGGTGCGCGTCGGGTTCCATGACTTGGCCGCGTGGGCCGTCCGTAACGGTGCGAGCGACATGCACTTGAACATCGACACCACGGCGGCAATCTCTCACGTAAGCGTAACGATCGACGGGCAATACACAACGCCCAAACAGTTGGCGATGCCGACCGAACGCCTCATCGAAATGGGCAACGTCGCCTGGTTGGACGTCCACGGCGGCAGCGGGCTATTCCTCGATATGACCAATGAACAGCAGGGTCGGCTTTACGAAGTTGTGGACGACCGCTCTTACATGCTGCGCTGGGGATCATTTGTGGCGGACAAAGGACCGTCCATCACCCTGCGGATTCTGGACATGGACGCCAAAGTTGAGCCGGTGGACATGGAAACCCTGGGCTTCCTGCCTTCGCACGTCGCAAAATTTCAACGCTGCCTGCAAAGCATGGGCGGCGCCATCGTGACGGGCGGCATTCCGGGATCGGGCAAAACCGTCACCAACGCCCAATTGATTGTGCGGTTGCCCGCGACACGCAAGGTCATGACGATCGAGGATCCCGTCGAACTGACCATTCCGCGCGCGTTGGCCGCCAGTGTCTCTCGATCGCTTGATGGCTCGGACCGCGACACGATGCGGTCCAAGCTCATGGCACTCAAGCGGGCTGCTGCGAGCGACGTGTTTCTTGGCGAAATCCGCGATTCACTCACCGGATCGGCGTTTCAGGACATCGTCTTGTCGGGAAGCAGTCTCTATACAACGACGCACGTTGGCCACGCGCTCTCAATTCCGCAGCGATTTGCTTCCAGCGAAATCGGCGTTCCGCGAACCACTTTGGGCACGCCCGGCGTTCTGAAGCTGCTCTCGCACCAAGCACTGATGCCGGTCACCTGCGACTGCGCACTGCCGGCAGATTCACTGCTGGAAGGCGCCGCCGATAGACTGGGATTGCGCCGATCACGCGATGACTGGGCCCGCTACCTGGACGTTATCGAAACCCTGTATGACTTCGGCAGCGGTCGCATCAAAGTTCGCAATCCGGACGGTTGCGAGAAATGTCGAATCAAAGGAATTCCGGAGCTGTTCGGGTACGCCGGTCGGACAGTTGTCGCTGAAATGTTCGAACCGTCGTCAGATCCAGAAGCGCTTCGCGCCATCAGCAGCGGCGATGAGCTACGTCTACGGGAGATTTACGCCGGTCACAGGACGGCCGCATATGACCACCCCGACATGGAAGGCAAGACCACCATGGACTGCGCTGTCTACAAAATGAGTCAAGGCCTGATCGATCCACGGGACATCGAGCCGCATTTCCAGGCTTTCGCGACGCTATTACGTGAAAGGAAACCGGAATGAAACTGCCGTTCGTACTCACAAGAGTTGGGCAAGCTGCGCGCAAGTTCGCTCGAAAGCGAGCCGACTGGTATGAGTACCTGGCGGACATAGCCGAGGACACCCAGGGAAAGCGCACGATCTTGAACATTCTTGACGGAGACGCCCAGCGCTATGGGCGGAGCGCACGGGGGGTCCTTTCGGCATACTGGGCACACAAGATTGTCGAAACAGGAAACATCGGGAAAACGCTTCACGGCACGCTCCCCCCAAAGGAAGTCGCCGAATTTGTCTCGTTACAGGGGCAAGACCAAGCGGTCCTATCCAGCGGCCTGCGCGATATGGCCAGCCTTGTACGGTTGAACTCTAAGCTCCGCTGGATCCTGATCACGACGCTGCTGACCTCCTTGATCGCTGTGATCGTGTTATGGCTCGTGATTATGGTCGCGCTTCCCTACGTCACTGCCCCGATGATCGTCGACACGTTACCTGCTGTCCCCCGCGCTTACCTGAGCGCGTCCACCCATGCATTCTTTGATCTTGCCGAATGGATACGGCAAAAGGGCATTCGTCTTTGGTTTGGGGCACTTGTTGTTGGAATCGCATTCAAGCTCTCGTTCCCGTACCTGGACGGTCCGATACGAAGGTTCCTAGATCGCTGGGGGCCCTACCGCCTGTATCGGGACGTTCAGGGCATTGGTGTCATCAGCACTGCGGCAACCGCGGTTAAACCCAGGACCGGAAAAACCATGCAGCTACGTGAGGCCATCGAACTCCAGTTCGACGGGGCTTCTCGTTGGCTAACGGGCCGCTTGCAGGCCATTCAGCACCGACTCGAAGACTCGAAATCAGGCGCGCAGGTCTTTGACGTTGGGCTGATGGACCGGGAGACCTATTGGTACCTCGAGGATCTTGCAGGCACCCAGGGCTTGGACGCCGCATTGCAGAAGACTCGTGTCCGAATGGAGTCCGTTGTCCTAAAGCATGTCGAAACGCGCGCGAAAGTGCTCCGCTGGGTCATTCTGATCCTCGCCATCTTGGCAATGGCGGGCATCTTGGGATGGCATCAAAGCGTGCTCTGGGATATGCAAAACGCCGCATTGCTCGACTCGATGAGCTAGCGTGCCCGACCCTCAACTCTGATCGCGGCCATCTTGCAGATGGCCACCACAAATCCTGAGAACCTGGAAATCAACATGAAGCACACCATCATGCAACTGCAAGTCATCAATACACGCGTTGCCCGCCAGCGCCTCCGCCAAGGAGGATTCACCCTTGTTGAACTCGCCGCGGTGCTCGTGCTTATCGGCGTCCTCATCATGATAAGCATGCCCTCCATCAAAGGATTCTTCGTCCAAACCCGAGTCGGGCCGGCGGCTGCCGAACTCCAGCGCTTCATGACGGCGACGCGCTTGCTGGGCGAAGGCGACTCCGTCACGCCTTACGCAGCCATCAACAACGCCTCCAATCTGGCGCCTGCAATGGCCGAGTCTTCCGTCTTCAAGGTGAACGGCGCCACGGTGGCGCACCGCCTGGGCGGCTCTGGCGTGGGCTCGAACGGAACCATCACAATCGGGCCGGTGGCTCTCGGGGGTGGTGCTATGGGCAGCGGTCTGGGGTTGACGCTAACCAATGTGAACCACAGGGCCTGCCCCGGTTTGGCCACCACGCTGAACTCGGTCTCCGAGATGATCAGTGTGAACGGAACAGCAGCAAAAACGCTAGGCACAAACAACGAACCTGGCTCCTTCAATGCGGTAACTGCTCAAGACCTGTGCGTGAAGGGTGACAACAATACGTTTGTCTTCGCCACGCGATAAGTCCGTAAACCCGCGAGCCGGGCGTGGCATTGCCTCGCCTGGCATCGCATTGATGACGAAGCTGCCATGTGTCCTTCTGACGTTTCCGTGCCTCGATCAATACCCCGCCAGGCTGGCTTCACGCTTATCGAACTGATGGTAGTGATCGCGCTCGTCACGCTCGCCATCGTCCTTGGCGGACCGGCCCTTAAGCGACAAGTTGACGCGACCGCTGCGGAATCCACCGGCCGCTACCTTGCGCAACTTCGCGGTGCAGTAGTAGACCTTCAGGTCAAGCACGAAGCCTGGCTGCGCGGTGAGAATATCGCCAGCGCCCCAGCTGGCACCTACCCCCCATCACCAGCACTTAGCTGGGTCGCCGCCCCAGGAGCCCAGGTCGCACGAGGTGGTGTCGCGGATCTCGCAACGCTAGGCTTGCTGCCGCCTAGCACGCCACGCTTCCCATCCCTCGGAGAAACCGCCCGCTTCATCCTTGTCCGCGAAGGAACTTGCCCCGGCGAAAACTGTCGCACGGGCGCTTACGTATATACCTGCCAACCGATCAGCGACGTGCGGAGTCGTCGGCTCAATGACACCTGCACCGCACCTGCCGGCAAGGCTGCTCGGTTCAATCAAGTTCTGCTTGGCAAGGTGATGGCGGCGGCCGATGGCTATGGCGGTCATGACGCCAACGGCGGGGCCAATGTGCGCGGTCCGCTTATGAACATTCCGCGCGGCTGGTTCGACTTCGGAGCAGAGCCCGGCCACGCCGTCCTGGCGGCAGGTTTGAGTGCCACGCCGTTCGGTCAGTTTGTCCGCCACGGAGAAACCAGACCAGTCACGTTCAACAACACCCTGACGGTGACCGGTGCGATTCAGACCAACACCGGGTTACTGCTCAACACGGCTGTCGCTCCTGGCGCTGCGTGCACGCTGGAAGGCCTATACGCTTCGACCGCCAACAAGCTGCTCGCCGTTTGCACGGGCGGCGTGTGGTTCGCCCAGAACGGTCACGTCATCACGGGCACGTACAGCGACCTTCCCAACGACGCTGCAATCCCCGCGGTAACGTGCCCTGCTGGGTTGTCGCCGTGGCGTCAGATCGCCCTGCAGGGCGTGGACGCAACCGCACGCGGTGGTGATATCAATATCGGCGGCGCGATCGGCGGCAGCGTCCAGGGCTCGGGCTACGTCAACGCCGCTGGCGCCGTGTCGGTTGGCGGCTCCTTCAGTGGCACATTCCAGAACGCTGGAAATAGCTATGTCCGTATGGCACAGCGCGCCAGCGTTGCCGGCGACCGCGTCGTGATTTCACCCGCAGACATGGGCGCACGCGCCTCGGTGATTCAGGGCTGCAAGAGCTAGCCCAGCGTCATAGGTCTTCCTTTCGCCGCCAACCAAGCGGCTCATCTATCGGAGATATTCATGTTCCTTCCCTCCATGCGAGGCAAGGGCAGGGCCCTGCTCGCCCTGCTCTTCGCGCTGCTCCTGCCCACTGTCAGCCAGGCATCAACCACCAATCAAGCGGACGTACAACTGGCAACCGAGCTGAACACGTTGCTCATCCGGGTCGACCAGGGCGCGCCACTTCCGCCCGGTGGTTGTGTAGGCGGCTACTCGTGGCACACAACCTACGGCGGGTGCCGGATCGCCCAGACGCAGGCCGAGTATTCGCAGTGCCCTGCCGGGTACACCGGCAATCAGGTCCGCTACCGGACCTACTACGTTCTACAAGCCAACGCGAACGATGTCGCCTATGAGGGCTGGGGGCCGTGGCAAGACGGTTGCACGGCATCTCGCGCCGGCGGTGTCCTCGATGTCGTGATCGCAAAGGCCCGTGGCAACGAGACAGGCGAGACGCTCGACAACAGTTTGGGCGGAATGATGGCCGCGCAGATGCAAGTCAACTACGGGACGATGTTCGGGGCCACCATCTATCGCCCCACCGCAGAACTGAACTGCATACACGCATCGGGAACGACATCAGGGGACACCACTCGCGTGTGGACGGGCCAGCTGATGCCGCCCGGCACGTCCGTGACCAAAGGTGTGTCGGGATACTGCCAGCTCTCCAACGGAAATCGGACCGCCACCTTATTCGGAAGCTGCGATAGCAGTAGTGGCGGCGATGCCGACAACTGCCAGAGCGCGACTCGCGTGGTGAACATTACGTCTGTCAGCGGATGCACGGTCGCGACTGAAACCCGTCTGCATGGCGAGCTCATTGATGTCGGCAACTACGGTATCTGCAACTAAATCCAGGAGAACGCGTATGCGAACCCTTCGACACTTGCTACTGCTGCTGGCGGTAACACTAACTCCGGTGGTCACGCCGGCCTATTCAGCCGGAGCGCCTAGCGTCGACCTCGGTGACGTGCTGGACGGCGACAAGCGCTTGGCATGCGAAGCCATTCTTTGCCTGTCCAGCGGCACTCGTCCGAGCGAGTGCGCGCCATCGCTTTCCCGGTACTTCGGCATCAGCATGAAGAAGCTATCCGACACCTTGGAAGCACGACGAGACTTTCTTTCGTTGTGCCCCGCTTCTGATGACTCCAAGGAAATGAGCGATTTGGTGCGCGCCATTTCACAAGGTGCCGGCCGGTGCGACGCCGCTGCACTGAACGTCGCGCTTCGAACCTGGCGCGGCAGCAACGACGACGGCAGCCTCATCATCAGCAACAAACGCCCCAGCTATTGCAGCGTTTACACGTCGCATGAATACACCGCCTTTGACGATGGTCTACCGCTTTACGTCGGGACGCCCGCCGACGGCGGTTACTGGGTGGAGCCACGGGACTACGAACGCGAGCTTGCCAAGTACGAGAAGGCGCTTGCAGAACGCAAAGAGCGCGAGCAGAACGGCAAGGGACCAGGCTTCGGCATGGTGGGGAATTGACCGATGGACTTCCCTACCCTCGCCAGGCAGTGTGCGCCCGACGTGCACATCAG
>NZ_JBCGCS010000038.1:0-8675 GCF_038594925.1 Achromobacter sp. JD-1
GGTCTGGCGCACTGGTCAGTCCTTCGATCCTGGGAAATTGCGGCCGGTTATGGGTTGACCCAAACCATAGAATCTCGTTGCGCCTGAGCTTGCGGCGCACATCTATTAGCGTATGGGGAAACTCCGCATTACGCCAGAGTGCAAGTTCGGGAACAGATATGCTTTGCATGAGGGTCTCCCAAAGATGTTGTTGCTCAGTCTGGAATCGCGCCTTATGTCGTCGGCATCGCCGGTGGCCATCGATGCGTTTCTCCTTGGCACGACTGACACCATGCGAACAGGGCGTCGTACATGACCATGCCATGGCCGAGCATGACGTGGTCGTCGGTGTAAAGGTGCGACAAGCCCAGCGACAGCGCGTACAGTCCGCCTGACTGCGGGGTCAGGTCCAGGCGCGAAGTGTCGGCACCGCGAACGATTCCGGCCAGTTGCTGCAACGCCGGGTTATCTGCCAACCGGTACTTATCGAGAAAAGCGTCGAAGCTGCACAGTTCTCCGACATGCGATAGTTCCACGCCTGGGATGTCGTAGGGAATCGCGGCGACTTCCTTGGCAATGCGTAGAACGTCGCCTGGCGGCACGTAGAGAAATTCTGGCGTTTCGTCGATAAAACGGGCGATTAGCCACGGGCAGGCGATGCGGTCGATCTTGGGCCGTTCACGAGTGATCCATTGCATGATGGGCTCCTGGAAAAAGAACTTAGTGCACCAGTGGATAAACCGCCAAGCCGATTAACGCCGCGCCAGCAACGATCATCGGCTCGGACAGTTTCTTGAATCGCAACAGCAACAGCACTGCTGATATTGCCAACATCAATGTCGGCACATCGACGATCGTGCGTCGGGCGATAACGATGACCGCGCCCACGATGGCGCCGATCGCCGCGGCCGTCACGCCATCAACGAATGCGAGAATACTGGGCAGCTTTCCGTACTTCTTGAAGTACGGCGCTGGAATGATGGTGAACAGATAGCAAGGCAAAAAAGTGGCCAAGGCCGCCACACAGGCCCCGGGGAGTCCGGCGACCAAGTAGCCGATGAAGGCCACGGTGATGACCACGGGTCCGGGCGTGATCATCGCTACCGCTACAGCATCGACGAACTGCTTGTCGTTGAGCCACTGGAAGTCGGTGACCACGCCGCCATATAGGAACGGCACGATGGCCAGCCCAGAGCCGAAGACGAAAGCCCCTGCCTTGGCAAAGAACACGCCTATCTGCCAGAGGAGTGGCCAGTCCAGCGTGCTCAGCGTAGCCCCTGCTGGCATGGATACCGCGGCGGCGGCCGACAGGTTCCCGGACTTCAGCCACCTGGGTGGCGCGCGCCAAAACCAGACAATCAGGCCGGCCGCCAAAAACAGCCATGCGATTTCTGATTCGGTAACGACTGTGACGGCGGCCAGCACGAGATAGATGGCCCACAGTAGCTTGTCCTTGCCCACGCTCTTTGTGGTGAGCTTGTAGCCGCTGATGGCGATGATGCCGATCACAGCCGCACTTACCCCGTAGAACACCGCTTGCATCCAGGTCAGGCCGCCGAAACGCAAGTATGCCCATCCCAGGGCTACGACCATGAAGAACGACGGCAGCACGAAGGCGATTCCCACGAGCGTGGCGCCGAGGATACGGTAATGCACGTAACCGAGGTAGATAGCGAGCTGCGCGGCCAGAGGGCCCGGCGCGAGTTGGGCGAGCGCCAAGCCTTCCTTATAGTCGCCGTCGGTAATCCACCCTCGCCTGTCCACCAGATCGCGATGCATATAGCCGGCCAGGGCAACCGGGCCACCGAAGCCCAGCGTCCCCAACCGGATGAAATACCCGACGAGTTGCCAGAGGGTATAGGCTGGATGCGAGACGAGTGGCGCCGCGCTGTCGCTGGTGGATTCTTGAGCGGGGTTCATGGTTGCGCACTTGAACGGAAAAGAGATCAGGCCTTACGCCCACTGGAGAAGTGGGCGTACAGGGAGTCCAGCACAGTGCCGACTTCGGCCAGCAAAGCATCGTCGTCCGGCAGGCGTTTGCGCGCGCCGGCCAGCATGGCCTCGAAGCCAGCGGCCTCCGGCGCGGCTGCGCCGCCTACATCAAGCGCATGCACCATTGCGCCGAGGCGCGCGAGGCCACGGTTCTCGTCCAGGCCGAAGCTGGCGAGCAGGACCTCGAACGACACCCTGGCGCCCACGTGCGTGAAGGTGGCGCCGTCGAAATCGAAGCCCAGGGCATCGGCGGGGCACTCCGCAGGGGCTTCCAGCCATAGAAAGCGCGCGGACGGGTCAATGAAACGCTGGATCAGCCACGCACAGGCGACCCGGTCTACCCAAATATGGCGCCGGGTCGCCCAGAGCCGGCCCCGATGATGCATGGGATCGCGGCGCGCGATGCCTCCCTGGGCTGCATGGGGTTCGCCGGGCGACAAGAGGGATTCGATGGCATTGGCAAAATCGCGCTGCTGCGCCTGAGCACGTAACGAGGTTTCGGCCGGGAAGAAATCGATCCGACGCAACGCCTGGTAGCTGCGTTCGTACCGATGCAACAGGCGGTTCAGTTCCGCCGCGTTCAAAGCGGCCAGCGTCTGACGCGCCTGGGCCAGTTCCGCCAGCCAGGCATCGTAGTCGGCCGAGCGGTCGAACAGGGCCTGGAACGAGGCGCACTCGTCATCGTCCTGGGGCTGGACCCGCAGCAGCCAGGCTTGGCCGCCTTCCTCGTTTGTTTCGGCAGCCAGATCGGCCAATTGGGATACCTGCTCGGCCTGCGCCGGCAGCAGATAGGCGCCATCGCGCAACGCGGCGCAGCCCAGGGCCTTTAGCTTGCGCCAGATGCGCATGCGCGCCGTGGCACCGCCGGTGGGCAGGCTGACGATAAGCAGAAACCAGGAGGAGGCGAGCGGGGTGTCCATAGGGAGCAGAATAAGAAGGTGTTTCGATCTCTGCAATCATGTAGAGATCGCTACATCAGCTTTTTTTCGTTTCCCCGAATGGCGACGTGGTTTCTCGCGTGGTATCCCCCCGGGGAGGATATGATTTGAGCATGAACGCACCCGATCCTCATCATCATCACGACGCCGTGGCCAAACGTCTCAAGCGGGCGGAAGGGCATTTGCGCAGCATTCTGTCGATGATGCAAGAACACCGCCCCTGCCTTGATCTGGCCCAGCAGTTGCATGCCGTCGAGCGTGCCATTTCCCAGGCCAAGAAGATCCTCATTCAAGACCATATCGACCACTGCCTCCAGGATGCGGTGGGCGAGCTGGACGAGGACAGGCAGCGCGCGATCGACGAGTTCAAAGAAATCACCAAGTACCTCTAAGAACACTATCCATGTTGTCGTTTTCCGATCTGATCGCCCAGGGTGCGTCGCACGCCTGGCTGTTTATTCCAAGCGCCATTCTGTTGGGTGCTCTGCACGGACTGGAGCCCGGCCATTCCAAGACGATGATGGCGGCGTTCATCGTCGCGATCCGGGGATCGGTATGGCAGGCGGTGCTGCTGGGCATCACCGCGACCATTTCGCACACCCTGATCGTGTGGGGGATCGGCCTGGGCGGCATGTATCTGTGGCGCGGAGTCGCGGCGGAGGAGCTGGAGCCGTATTTCCAGCTGGCGTCCGGGATGGTCATCGTGCTGATCGCGGCATGGATGTTCTGGCGAACCTGGCGGGATCAGCATGGCGCGGGCCATGACCATCACCACCATGACCACGATCACGGCCACAGCCACGGGCATGAGGGCCATTCCCACGGCCCGGAGCGGCGCGAGATCGATACCGGGCACGGCCTGGTCGCGCTGGAGGTGTTCGAGGACGGTGTTGTGCCGCGCTGGAGGCTGACCAGCCTGCGGGGCGGGAACTGGCTGGCGCAGGACGTTTCCGTGACGACCGAGACGGTCGACGGGACGCGCCACGAATTCCGATTCGCGCAGAAGGACGGCTATCTGGAGTCGCTCGAGGAAATTCCCGAGCCGCACGAGTTCATGGCGCGCCTGGCCCTGGGCCACGGCGGGCACGTCCACAGCTTTGACATCGCTTTCATGGAACCGGACGAGTTCCAGCATGACCACCTTCACGAAGAACTGCGAGGGCTGGATGTGGCGGGCGAGGGATACCAGGATGCGCACCAGTTAGCCCATGCCAATGACATTCGCCGACGTTTCACGAATCGGAACGTGACCAACTGGCAGATCGCCTTGTTCGGCCTGACCGGCGGGCTGATTCCGTGCCCGGCGGCGATTACCGTGCTCCTGTTGTGCCTCCAGTTGAAGGAGTTCACGCTGGGCGCCGTGCTGGTGCTGTGCTTCTCGATCGGGCTGGCCATTACGCTGGTGACGGTTGGAGCCGTCGCGGCGCTCAGTGTGCGCCAAGTCAACAAACGCGCGCCATGGTTTAGCGCGGTGGCCCAGCGGGCGCCATATCTCTCCAGCCTGCTGATCATTGCCGTGGGCATTTACGTGGGAATGAACGGATGGCTTGGCATCCACGGCTAGTGTCAGAGCCAGGCCTCTAGGCTCAATTACTGTTTTCGGTCGGAAGCCACTCGTCACCACCGGCTACCCTCGGCCAAGAGCCGCAATTGGCGATTTTAAGAAGCAGACACTCAACCCTTCGTTCACAGTTCGCCGAACGCGACGCGTCGAAATCACTGGTTGGGCATCAGATGCTGCTGGGCCGCAGTAGAGAGGCAGTGCGCATTTGGTCACGAATCTCCGTAGCGAGCCCGCTGGAGGCCCACAGCCACGCCATGGTCGATGAGCGCGCCTGGGCGCACTCGGCCAGCGATGGCAGATACACGGTTGTACTCCTTGTTCATGCCTAGATCTCGAACATAGTATGCAGGGGCTACCTACACTCGCGTAGCAAACCCTTGGCTGATCCCGTTGTTGCCGTTTGCGGGCTTTGTCGTCGATTGGTGCTATCTGCGGATGGGCCGGCCCGTAACAACATTCTTTAGGTTTGACATCGAACACAGTTACTCAAGTGTCGAAGACGGCCAACGGCCGCAAGTGGCGCCGGCGCAGCCGGTGCCGCGCCGCAATTGAACGCGAGAACGACGTGGCACCCTGACCGGGAACGCAGACCCGCCACCCCGTATGGCTTTCAACGGTCCAACTTCAAAGCGCAGCCGTTCCCCTGCAGCGTCACTTAGCAGGGGCTGAGCCACGATGGCCTGATGGTGCTCAGAAGAAGAAAGGCCCGCCGAAGCGGGCCGGAATGGCGTCAATCGATCGCCGCGAAGATGGCATTTGCCTCGGCGTGTTCGCCGGCGAAGTCGCGCAGGGCGTGGTACTTCTCGGCCAGGTCGTCGCTGCGGTACTGGCTGCACAGTTCGCACAGGGCGTACAGCGTTGCCACGATGCCGGCGGCGTCCGCCGACATGGTCCGGTCGCACCAGTTCATGGGCCATACGATGTGAAGCGTCTCGTAGTCGGCCGGCGCCATGTAGAAGCCGTTCGGGATTTCGTAGTAGTGCCAGAAGCCGCCGCTGTACTCCTGCGACAGACGATCCAGCCAGTTGTAGACGGAGATTTCTCCGCGCAGCATCAGCCGGCTGCCGAAGTGTTTGGGCAAGAAGGCCAGACGATCGTGATCGGGGACCAGGCGGGCTTCAGCGAGGGTGGCGTGCGTCATGTAGTGCTCCTTGGAAGAGGGCCCCAGCCAGGGTGGCAGGACGGGAGCACTGGCGCCCTGCGGAACAAGCGCCGGGGGCAAGGGGACGTGGAATATAAAGCGCGCGTAGCGAGCGGCTATATGCCGCGAAAGCCCCTTGAGCCTGGCGCGCGCAGGGCCAAGATGCGCCCAGGCCTGACACCCAGGCTGGTCCCGTTCCCAGCACCATGCCGTCCGCCTTCTCCGAATCGGATAGCGTCCGAATGACAGCAAGTTCGGCGGTTGAGAGGCGGGACGTGATCGTTGTTGTGGCGGGCGATCCCTTCTTCCGAGGAGGTTGTGAGCGAGCCGCACCAACAAATCTAGCCCGAGACGGAAGCTACTCTGCTTGCCACGTGCGCGCCAGATGTGGAATCGTTTGGGTGCGCTGTCTATGCCGCATATCGCCCCTGCACGGCGATTTCTTCGATCTGAACAATAACTTGCCGGAATTTTCTGGCCGGAATACAAGTACTGTCAGCCGCCAGAATCAGGTCACTCTCGGTCATGTCACACCAAACCTGCAAGGAAGGCCTTTGAAAAACGTTGACCTTGCTGCATTGCAGATCGCCTGCCGGAATTTGGCGAGAGGCGCCCTATGGTCAGAACAGGGAACACCCGAGATTGCCGTGGCGAAGCTTGCGGGCGAATTCATGCGAATCGTAGCTACGCAAGTCGCTGACGTGATCGAATGCGGTCGAGATCCCAACATAGTCACACGTGCGGTCAGCTACCTGACCTATACCCATGTCGCTCCAGTTGGAGTCGATGTGAAATGGTGGTTCACTGAGTTGCTCACTTGCTTAGTTGAACTCGCCGTGCCATCAATGATCCAGACACCCGAATCCAGCGCTTTCCTGCTCGATGTGCAAGAAGGGATCGCGGAATCTTTGGGGCCGGGAGAGGACTAGAGGCGGGGGCCTAAAAGAGCCCGGCCTATACTGAACTGACAGCTCCTTCCGACGAGGTCAGCGATGTGCGGTCGAATTGTCCAGAAGTCGGGTCCGCTGGATTACGTCGAGCGGATCTTTACCAATTTGGGCCAGATCTTCGCGGACCCAACGGGGCCGCGATTCAACATACCCCCGGGCACACGCCCGCTCGCTTTGCATCGCCTGGCCGAGGGAGCGGAAGCGATGGCACGCCTGCCCTGGGGCTATAAGCGCCCCGACTCCAAGCACTTTATGAGCAACGCGAAGCTGGAGACCATCTTGAAGAACGGGTGGCCCTGGCGCTTCCTGATCGGCGCCGGTCGAATTTTGGTGCCTGCCGATGGGTGGTATGAATGGCCCGTGCAGCCGGACGGCAACAAACAACCATATTACATACATGGCGAAGGCCCGCTCTACTTTGCGGCGCTCACCGCGTGGGAACCGGGCGCTGAACTCGATGCCGCACATGGGTTCGCTATCGTGACGAACGACACCCAAGGGGGGATGGTGGACATCCACGCCAGGCGGCCTGTGGCGCTGCCCCCGGATGTTGCTCGGCGATGGATCGATCCGTCCTACCCGACGCCCGACGCCCGGGCGCTATTGAACGAAAGCGTGCCTGAAGACGCCTTCACCTGGCATCCGGTGCGACAAGAGGTGGGAAATTCGAAATATCAGCTTCCGGACGCCATTGAACCAATATAACGGCACCAGCGGTCCGTTGCGCTCCGACCTGTCCCGCCCCGAGTTTAGCGGCTGAACAACTCCAGCATCCAGGCTAAGCCTTCTGGCGACCGCCATCGGGAACGCTCTTTGCAGAGATCCGTCTTGGGCTAAATCACGTCAGCGCGCGGAGAGATGACGATGAACTCAGATGAGTATCTTGCAAATATGATGCTTCTCTCCACACCTCCACGCCATTTCGGGGACTGGGCGGACATCCTAAATGAATACGCCTTCTGCCTAGACAAATGCAGTGGGAAGCTGGACGCCGAAGAACTCGACCGCCTCTTAGACGTCGGCGCGATGTTCTATCGAACGCCGGCGCCTGCGGGGAAGCCTATCAGAAGGACATCATCATCAAGGACACGTGACGCCGGCTGTGGACCGCAAACATCATCCTGAGCGGATAGCCATCCCGCTTCCCAGGCGTCCACAGCCGCCTGCCACTCATGAATTGGCTGCCCGCTATGCCCCGGCATATTGTGGGCCTTCAAGAAAGGGGCAAGACAATATCGACTCGCCGCAGCGCGCGGCCATCGCGCCCAGTTCCACAACGCTATGCATGATGGTTCTCCGAGAGCCGGTTCGCTCCGTTTCCCGAATTCAGCGCGCTTGGGTCAACGGATGCAACATTTTGAGGTGTAACTGAAAAATCGGTTGGCGTGGCATTTCCGTCACCGAAGCTCTGGACCAGCGTTGCCAAGTCCCGCACTGACCGGCCAGCATGACCGAACAAGGCGGTCGCCCCAACAATCACAAGGGCCAGCCGCATTCAGTTTATACTGTACATCCATACAGCCCCCCCCCCCCCCCTCCCCCCTCCCCCCGCGCATCATGCTTTGCACGGTTACTCGTACCCACCACCTCGGCGTAAAACGTCCCGACCGAGACCCTGCTCCGGCGATCACCGGCGCGGTCCGTATGTACTCGATCATGCGCGATGACATGAAGCGGTACATCCGCGTCATGACCATGGACGGCCTTCAAAAGTTCGGGGCGACCGCCAAGGGCGCAATCCCCGACCTTCTACAGCCGGAATTGCTAACGTTCTCGTCGGACCGAGGCATGATGGTCTGCGGCTTTGAAGAGATCGACGGTCGACGTTACTACCAGGGCTGGTGGATGCAATGGATCCAAGCATGACCTTGTAGGAGCTAATGAATATTCTCCTTACGACGGCGTGTGCGCTCAAAACGCAGTCGTTAGATTCGGCCTATCTTGCTACCTTAACTGGCGGCGCTGCGCACGAGACTGGACGAAATCGCCGATGAACTGCACGGGCTTCAGGCCGACGCGGCAGGCTGCCCGTCATCGGCGCGAAATACGTAGCACTCAATACCTCGCCGGAGCCGGTTTCGATTTTTAGCTCCAGTTGATGGTCGATGGGG
>NZ_JBCGCS010000038.1:8799-21310 GCF_038594925.1 Achromobacter sp. JD-1
TCGGGCGGTCGCGAAGCGATCATCCACATATCCACGGGTCCGGATAAACGTGTTTTGAATGGGGTGTTTAGCGGCTAAACAGACCGAAAGGTCTGCAATCGGCCATGAACAGTCATTCGGACCAAACGAAATTGGGACATTCAGGTGACCGTTCGTCCTCGGAGGCGATCGCTGAGCAGAGGCTCGCGAGCGGGCTCTGTTAGGCCTCATGCACAATTTGGTAGACTCGGAGCCGCCTTGCCGACTAACGCGAAGACGCGCTGGCAGCGATCACCTCCTTCGAACTGAACCGACTAAATTAATGATAATCGCCAAAGGCTGATTTCATATTCGGTCTCGCCGTCAATGCAAGGATTTCCGAATAATCTCGAGGACAAGTAAATTGCTCAACTTCGATAAATCGTGGCGTTTTAAAAGCCCGGGGCCTATCCCGCCAGGCGTTGTCCGTGCTTTCTACGATCTGATCGAAAGAATTGCGGCGCAGGGTGATGTGAGGAGCGCGGTTGAGCAATGCAAAAGCCGCTTCGGCGGGAATGGTCGAAGCAGCAGCCTGGATTGGGCCTGGAGTGATCTATCTCGGGTCATGGATAGCTCGGCTGAAAATGCGCCTGTGTTCATAGAGGCTTTTTGGAATTGCTGCGAAGACCTCGAACAGTCCGGCTTAGGAGTACCAGACGTCCAAATTGTCAATGCCATCCTGGCGGAACATGATGCGGGCTATGAAATTCAACCGCCTGCTTTAATCGCAATGCGCGCGTATACACCGATTACTGTTCCGCGTCAGGCGCCGTCGTTGGATGAGCAGGCCCGCGCGCTTATTGACGAGTGCTTGGCAGAATCCGAACGGCTGCTCGATGCAGGCCAGGGTCGGCGTGCGGTCCAAGAAATTCTCTTCCTTCTGGAATCGATCACGACAGCATTTCGCGGCTTGGGTGAGGACACGGTAACGATTCAGGGGAAGTATTTCGGGCCTATCATTAACGAAATGAAAAAGCGGGAGCGAGGCAAAGCACAGGAAAATATTATGACCTGGATGACGACCTTGCACGGCTATCTTTCATCGCCGACAGGCGGAGGTGTCCGTCACGGAACTGATCTCAAGGAGGGCATCGCGATCCAGCCGCACGAAGCGCGTCTGTACTGCAACCTCACGCGCAGCTATCTCACCTTTTTGCTGGAAGAGCACGACCAACAGTCCAAGGGCGCGTCTTCGAAGCCTTGGGGCGCTGAGAAGTAACCGTACCTCTAGTTTTGACCTGTACGGAGATTCCGAGGGCACGTCAAGTCCCGACGGGTGCCGAAATTGGACATTAAAACGGGTACGTAGGCTAAGCTTCGATTGCTCTCATTTGACACAGATATATAGGATAGCCCCTTGGAGAACTCCGCAATTGAGGAAACGCTAGCAACTGTGCACGCCCTTCTCAGTTCCGAGGGGATGTTCGAAGCCGCCTCTCTCGTTCGAAACTACCCTGCGCGTGCGGAGCAAACCGGTTACGACAACTGGAACGGTGGCACGGAAATTTGGGAGATACAGATATCCGTACCTGCGAGAGAATTCGCTCGACTTGGAGCGAGGCGTCCTCAACTTGAAGAGCAAATCTCAGCGCGTATCAAGACAGTTTTGGAGTCAGAAACACAAGACTGGTACACAGCAAAGATTCTTCCTCAACGCGAACAGCGCAAGGATTGGCGTACCGATAACCTGGGCATTCCACGCGAGGTAAGGACCAACATTTTGGATGGTCTGAGATTGGAGCGCGTAGCATGGAATGGCGCCCTCGATGACGTCGAGTTCCTGAGCCGGCTCTATGACTTGCAAGCACTACCCTCGCACGATAGTCGATTCAAAGATGCAGCAGGGGATATTTGGCAGCACCGATTCAACAACGACGACTGGGATCAGGACTGGATCTTCTCGGATGAGCGATTCGGCCTCAAAGACGGTTCGACGGAGCAGTTCCTCCGGTTTCTTTGTGAAGTGGTCCATCCGGTTGTCCGCCCCGACCGTGAAGAGGCCGTGAAGCTCGTCTCCCATTTCAATGAGCAGTTGCGGCAAATTGGATGGGAGATTTATGAGATTGAACAGATTGCAGGTCGACCGCGGTTTTCATTCGCCGAACTGACACACCATGGAGGCCATGCTGTCCTTCGGGCCAGGAACGTGGCTGACGCTCTGAATGCTGGCTGGATGGCTAAGGAGATTGAGCGTCTTGAGAATGGAATTGACCGTGATCCAGCTCTGGCTATTGGGACCGCCAAAGAGCTAGTTGAAACTTGCTGCAAGACAATTCTCACCAAGCGTGGCGTTGCTTTCACAAAGTCCGAAGACCTTGGGGAACTGACCAAGAGGCTGACCAAGGAATTGCAGTTGGTGCCCGAGGGCATCTCCGATGAGGCAAAAGGCGCGGAGAACATTAAGCTGATACTCCGTAACCTGACCCAGCTAACAAACAACCTTGCACAACTGCGCGGGCTGTATGGAACTGGTCATGGTCGGGATGGAAATCATCGTGGTCTTCAGCCGCGACACGCACGGCTTGCGGTTGCATCCGCAGTCGCATTCATTGACTTCGTCTCAGAGACGTACCGGCAGCGTGAAAGCACAAAGACCAAGTAGCTCGTACTCCTGCTGTCTAAGCGGCAGTACGCCCGGATTGCCAAGGCAGGCGCCCACTGGGCCTTGTCGACACAATGGCGAACGCAATGAGCCTGGACATTTCCAACTTGTCCACTCATCCTCTCTTCAACAGAGCGAAATGAAAATATAAGTGCTGGCAAGACTGTGCTGCGATGTTGCTCTACGCAAGAAAGAACGGGACAAGGACACATAGTGCAAAGCTTCAATTACATCTCTTTCGGAAACTGGGAGTACCTCGCGGAGAAGGGCAATGAGATCACAATGGGCCGCGGGCGCATGTTCGAATACACGCCACCCGATATCGAGAAGCGGCTTGAAAGCCTGGATTCCGCGGCGATCGCTTTTCTCGAAAAGTTGCCGACCTTCTTGTGTAGCGAGATCAAGCAAGCTAGAGACGGCGTCTCGATGTTTATCAAATACGGTCGAATTTCCCACACTACGCCCGGCCCGAAGGAAGTCTCCACCGTTTTCAACACATTGATCGACTTCGGTGAGGTCGAGTTCGGCGACATCAACGCAGCCCGGATGTTATTTGGTGCGGATCGATTCCAGCTTCACCGCACTCACTGGGCCGTCCGTGAGGGCGACCCGCAGATGGTGCTGCAACGATTGGCCACTATCAATCCCGCCCTTGCTCATCTCGTCGTGACGCGTGAGACGCCCCGCGCCGATGATGCAACGGTCCAGCCTCCCCCACGCGACAAAAAAATCCTTGGCGTAGCCGAGAGTGTGGAGTCCTTCCTTCAATTGCTCTACGGCTCGCCGGGAAAAGTCGCGACCGAAGCTTTCTTCCGAGGTCATAGTGATGCCCATTATGAGCTGACGCCGTCACTGCTGCGCAAATGGGAAAATGGCGATTGGCAGTTCATGCCGAGAGAGGACCGACTCTGCAAGGAACTACTAATTGCGCATCACGATGAGTTTCAAGGTGATCAGTATTGCTTTGACCGTCTCGTGCGCATGCAGCACTACGGATTACCAACAAGACTGCTTGACATCTCGAGCAATCCCCTGGTGGCGCTTTTCTTTGCCTGCTCTTGCAGAGCGGACCAAGCGGGACTTGACGGTGAGGTCATCGTCTTCCAAGTCGTGGCGGAATTGGTGAAATACTATGACTCAGACACCGTCAGTTGCCTTTCAAATCTATCTAACCTCACATATGCACAGAAGAATGGCATCGATCTTGGCCTCGATAAAGATGCATTTAATGTAACGGACGTCGCAAAGAAACTGCTCCACCATATCAAGGCGGAGAAGGGATTTTTCGAAGGGCGGATTGTGCCGGACGATCTAAGGTCTATCATCTGCGTGAAGGCAAAACGCACGAATACGCGCATCAAGTCGCAGTCCGGCGCATTCCTGCTGTTCGGGCACGAGGCTGCGCTTCCTGATGCCGGCCAAGATGGGATTGAAATTACCCGGGTCACGATCCGGAACAAGGCACACATTCTTGAACAGCTTGATCGAATTAACATCAACGCCACAACTGTTTATCCGAGCATCGACCAAACTGCCGTTCATTTGCGGGATCAATATCAGTCGCCACGACCTGGCAAAACGGACCCTGTTGCGGCGGCCAACAGCTTTCCAGAATCCTGACGCGACGGTTGCCACGTGTAGTCAAGCCACTTGTAGCTACTGCGAATAGTTCAAGGAACAGAGCGATGTCCGCTTGGGGTCGGATATGGGCATCAATGAGGGACCGATTACGGCCATAAAGCTCTCGGTCAATATTTGTCCTTGCCGGACCGTTTCTGGCACACCGCTGCCGAACGGCTGCTCAGGGTCGGAAACCGGCATCCGTGTGGGTCTGCTTCCAGCCGATTCTGTTGAAAAACTCCTCCATTTGTCGTTCGCCCATATTCTTGAGCGTGCTTCACTCCTTGCCCCGGATGAGATCGTTGATCCTGGGTCGATCTGCGAGGTCGAATTTTCGATCTCGGCGCGACGACGTGCTGACATCGAGTTTTTCAACAGAATCGGCCATGTTCAGTCATTCGTTCGCTCAAATCGAACGACCGTTTTCACTTCGAAAACGGTGGTCGTGGCGGGCGGCGAGTATTCGCCTTAGTGCATTTTAGTGCTCTCAAGCTCGTCTCCAGTTACCATCACCGCGGCCTCGGTATACTTAAATTCCTTCCGCTTTGCGGAACCACAACTCTCCTGGAAACCGCAGTCTTTTAGATCTAGCGTACGCGGCGATGTATCCAACATTACATCAACCAATCTGAACAACGGTCCAACAAGCACGGAGCGACGTTTAAAAAATGGGAAAGCATAACAAGCGCCCTCGCAAAACCAAGCGAGCATTTCCGGACGAAGCATTCTCCAACGGCCTGTTCCAAGTCGCCCGGTTTGGGAAGCATGTCATGCTGACATCTAACTGGACTAAAGAGCAACATGCACAGGTCCTTGCAAAATTGTCGGCCCGGTACGCCAGTGTTGTTCAGGAGATAGACGACCTTGTCAGGCGGATCGTCTCTATGGTGGGTGTTCTGCCGCCAGATCAACTATTGACTCGGGCTTGGTGGGAGCAGGTCATGTCTAGCCGACACATTCAGGTCGAGGTGGACGTAACGCAAGATGATGCTATTGCCTTACGGATGATCGACTATGTGCAAAGCATTATCGCGGCGGCTCCACGGGGCGAAGCTCAAAAGAGTGAGCTATCCGACGAGGATTGGAACGATCTTCGAAGCGACGTCGCCGCACTTTTCGAAAAATTGAATATCGAGTATCCAAGCTGCGCGACGGCTCATCGAAATGCGACCGGGACAGTGTACGACGATGCAATGGAGGAGTTCTTCGTTCGCGCCCAGATGCATTGGTGTAACGTTCGGGGCGACTACTATCAGGTACATCAAGTCGACGCCATCGCGGATTTGCTGAGAAACCAGTCAAAACTGATCGAAGCAGCATATGGGATCCCGTCGGACTATCTTGTGGCGGAACTCAAAAAGATTTGGCAGTCGTTGATTTTTGGCCTTCATGAGGCAATGACTTCGATGTTCAGTTCGTACACCGAAGTCATGACGGAGATCGAACGGATGATCGAGAAGAACGAGGCCGACATGGAGTCTCAAAATTTAGGTGATTTTATTCTTGCGACCGCTGAACGTCTGGGCCATAGCGGCACTTTGAGTCGAAGCGCTGGCGTGCTCGGGAATATGGATCTCTTCGACCTTCGAAAGGTTACAGATTTGCCAGTTGCCTTTCTCGACGATTTCTCGTGGGCGCCGGGCCAAGATACGGATTTTCTTGCCGATGGCGACTTCAGTGGCTGGCCGCTCCGGATTCAGCCGATATTCCGACGACCGTTTCTGAAATTCAACGGTACGTTCTACTGCTTCGAACTTCATTCGCTTTTTGACCACTTTTATCGCCAGCTAGAAAAACGGATATTTCAGCAATCAGAGGCTGAAAAACAGGAGTGGATCCGGAATCGGAAGGAAATATCGGAAAACCTACCGGTGGATTATTTCAGCCGACTGCTGCCAGGGGCGACCATACTTCGTGAAATCTACTATCCAGTCGTCTCGGAATCTGGCAGCGCAAAGAATCTAGCTGAAGCCGATTGCGTCATCACTTACGACGACCACCTGTTTGTTATTGAGGTGAAGGCCGGTGCTTTCACTTACACGTCACCTGCCAATGACCTTCCTGCGTACGTCAAGTCGTTGGAAGCACTTGTTGGTGCGCCAAGCAAGCAAGGGCAGCGGTTTCTGAAATATTTGGAAAGTGCCGACGAGGTCGACGTCTTCGACGCCAAACGTCGGCCAGTCGGCAAGCTACGCAAGAACGATTTTCGTTGCAAGACCATTTGCGCAGTCACGCTCGACTCGTTTACCGAACTCGCAGCTCAGGCCCAGCATCTGCGTAAAATTGGAGTTGACGTTGGCGAGGTGCCAGTCTGGCCCCTTTCGCTGTCAGACCTGCGTGTGTACGGCGACATCTTCGTCGGCCCACTCGATTTCCTACACTTTGTCGAGCAGCGCATGCGTGCCGCGCTGTCTGACAAACTTCAGCTTGACGATGAACTGGACCACCTCGGGCTCTACCTTGACCACAACAACTACACGATGCACGCCGACGATCTTTCGAATACAGCGGCGCGATTGAGCTTCAACGGCTATCGTTCTGCGATCGACGCGTACTTCTCAGCGAAGCTTACGGGAGCCGATGAACCAACGTTGCCAACGCAAAAAGTTCCCCCTCGACTCAGAGAGCTTATCGATTTCCTAGCGAAGCAAAGCCAGTCCCACCGCTCGCGAATCGCGAGCTACCTGCTCGATCTTGCTGGGGATTTGAGGTCGGACTTGAGCAAATGGATTGATGAAGAGCTAGCGGAGATCCCCAAACGCGGCCGCTGTTTGCCCTTGTCGACGGCCGGTGACGTCCGATTGACGATATTTGTAAACATCGAAGGGGCGGACGAGCTGAGGCACGAAATGACCACTGCACACGCGCAGGCCGTCATGACTGCCACTGGCGAATCGGACCGTGTTCTGCTTGAGTTGGTGTACGGTCCCAACGGGCCCATTCGAGCCTCGATGTCGACCGTCTCGTTGAAGGGACTTTCTCGTGAACGCCTGGAACAACTGAGAAAGGCCGCGGCCACTTTGAAAGAGAAACGCTTGGCGCGATCCGTCGCAAATTATGGCAAAGTCGGTCGCAATGAGCTTTGCCCGTGCGGAAGCGGCAAGAAGTTCAAGCGCTGCTGCATTGCCTAGCCCGTGAGCGGTCGGAAGACCTAGCCATCTCGACATCCATTGGCCATCGTGTGCTTCAAAGCGGCCATGGAAGTAGCCGAGATCGAGTGACGGAAATGGTTCGGAATCGGTCTATCCCCTTCTGTCCGATCTGGATTGTAGGGTCGAATGACGCGTTTCTTGTTAACGCTCGCCACCTCCCGCCCGTGTGCCGTGCTCCAGCGCTCGTGCGAACTTGCGCATAAGACTCACTAGACCCGAGATGCTTTCGCCAGGGCGATTACCCCGCGCCAGACGCTCGCGGGCCTGGTCAATCCGATCAATCACGGCCTTGCCTTTGGAGGACACCACCGCTTTGAATGACCGCCAGCTTATATTTGGCATAAGCCAGATCACGCACGGTTCGCGCGGAACGCCGAGCCTGACCGATTTTCTGACTACCAAGCTGCTGCCTTCAATTTGCGGCCGCTAGTGCGGTGCGCCATATGACGGTTTTGAATAACGTGAAAATTCGCATGCTGAAACGAGATGTAGTGAAGCAGCCGAATTTCCGCTACGCTTGGCGCCGTACCCGCAGGACCGCCATGTGGACGGGTCTGCATTTTTGTTTCCAGGCGATCATGACAATAGCGAAAGGCAAACACCAATACCGCGTTACGGTGAACTGGACTGGAAACTCCGGCACAGGCACATCCAGCTATAAGGCGTACTCGCGCAACTATGTGATCCAGGCCGCTGACAAACCCGATATGCTCGGTTCCTCCGACCCGGCTTTTCGGGGAGACTCAGCTCGATGGAATCCTGAAGACATGTTGGTAGCCTCGTTGTCGGCCTGCCACAAGCTCTGGTATCTACATTTTTGCGCGGTCGAGGGCGTGAGGGTAGAAGCCTACCGTGATGAAGCCGAGGGAGTCATGGTCGAAGATCCCGAGCGTGGTGGTGCATTCACTCTCGTCACCCTGCGCCCCGAAGTTACCATCCGCGCTGGTGACGACGTAGCGCTGGCTGCCAAATTACATGAGCGCGCGCACCATTTCTGCTTCATCGCCAATTCAGTGAATTTTCCGATTCGATGCGAACCTCGCATCGTATGCGCGCCATAGCTTCCGTCTCCGACAAGGCGGCCTACCGTGGCCTTGGTCCGCCTGCGGCCAAGAGCCGCCATTTAAGCTTCTTCTCATAGATGCCATTTTTAAAGAAATTCTTGTTGTCAGTATGGCGAGCTACCATCTGCCCGTACTATCATTGAAAACACGGATTAATGGATTCATTGAATAACTGTTATGTTCGTCTCAAAGGGAGCTTGATGAGCTACGTCGCAAAGGCATACAACGTGATGATCGCCTCGCCGGGGGATGTCGGCTCCGAAAGAGCCATCGTTCGTGACGTCATCTACGAGTGGAACGCGGTTCACTCAAATTCTCGGAAAGTCGTTCTGCTTCCGATTGGCTGGGAAACTCATTCATCGCCTGAAATGGGAGCATCTGCTCAGACCATCATCAATAACCAAGTCCTAGACAAATGTGATCTCCTGGTCGGAGTTTTCTGGACCAGAATTGGCACAGCAACTGACGACTACGCGAGCGGGACGGTGGAAGAGATTGAGCGCCATATCGACACGGGAAAGCCGACCATGCTGTATTTCTCAAGCCAACCGGTTGCAATGGATACGGTCGACCTAGATCAGGTTGCGAAGCTGAAGAGCTTTAAAGAATCATGTCGTAATCGAGGCTTATATGAGAGCTACGACAGCCATGCAGATTTCAGAACAAAGTTCTATCGGCAGCTTCAGTTGAAGCTAAATGAGCACTCTCTTTTTTTGACTGATCTCGGTGAGGTCAACAGCAACTCAGTCGAAGAATCGAAGACTAAAATTCCCGAAATATCTGCTGAAGCACGAGTCCTGCTCAAGGAAGCAAGCTTGGACGATCATGGGAGCATCCTGTATCTCCGATACATAGGCGGCACCGATATCCAGACAAACGGAAAGAATGTAATCCCATCGGGCGAGCGGCGCGAGGTAGCAAAGTGGGAACAAGCGCTGAATGAGCTTGTTGCATTGAATCTTGTTGTTGAGCGCGGTCAGAAGGGGGAGTTTTTTGAACTCACAAACCTTGGTTATCAAATTGCAGAGATGATTGCGCTGTAAATCTAATCATTCGGGCCGACCGACTTCGGCGAGAGATCAGTTAAACCGGTGATACCATCTTTCCCGAGTTAGCAACTACACAGCTGTCATTAACTGGCAAAGAAACAGAGGTTTGATGTATCCCCGCCGGCGAGCGGTCGCTTGCCGGCCAAGAGCGGTATCTCGCGAAAAACACCTAGCAGGTAGGCGGCCTAGCCCTCACTCTTCTTCTCGCGCGCTCGCCTGCGTCGTTCAAACGCTGTTTGCCAGTCTTCTTGCCACGGTGGCAGCCCGAGGTATATCTGCTGGCTGGCGTTGCAGTGCTCCATAAGCGAATGTACGTTCTGGAATCGCTTCTGCAGTTCCTCATTCCAGCAGAACGGCGGGCTCTCCCATGTCAACAACTCTGCACCCGTTAGAATCAGCACGGGATTCACGGGTCGCTCCGCCTTCCAATACTTACGCCCGAACTTTGCGAGCCGAGTGAGTGCCGCAATCTCATCCTGGGTGAGGCTCTCACGCAGCGTACTAAAAACCAGGATCGCCCCGGGGAAAGTCTCAGCGAGGTAACGCATGCGCTGAAAATCCTTGGTCTTGAAAAGACCATAGCTCTTGCATTCGCCGAACAAGATGCCAGCGGTGTCATCGCCATAGCTCCCGTCTCGCCAGAACATGGCAAGGTCAGCCTCAAGGCTCACCTTGCCCGGCGCTGTCGCCTCAAAACTCGGGACGGAGGTGCTCCGACGAGATGAGGATATGCGTCCGGCAAGAGCCTCCAACGTCAGCAGGACCGAGAACGCGCCGTCCGCAAAATTTGGCACGCTGAATGGACCGGCTGTCCGATAAAACCAGCCGCTTCGCCCCTGGTCAATATTCCCCGCGGCGCGAAACGTGTTCAAGCACTTAGGGCAATCGAACTCCTCCTTCAACGTCGTGATGGCAAACCAGCTGTTCCGCTGGCAATTGGGACACTTCGTCTGCAGGCCAATCTTGAAAATACCCTTCTGAACAAACCATTCGTAGCGATTAATGTTCAGCTTTCTCTTGACCTCGGCTACGGAGGCCTCTCGCTCAGCGACTACCCTACCATCCTTCTGCGCACCGTCCCTGCTGACAGTTCCGCCGTTCATATGCTCGATCAGCGCAAGAACATCTTTGTCTGCGAGCATGCTGACAACGCCGCCGAGGCGCTTGTAAATTTGCTTGGCAAGAATTCCTGGACTCGAGAGCTTCGCTTCCCAGCCGCGATCCTTCAGCCAGGCGAAAAAGATTGTCTCTGACTCTAGTGCCTTGCGCGACTCACCCGACGCGCTGCGGACGATCCTGACTAGGCCATGGCGCCCTACACGCCACTCGCCAAGACGGGTGTAGCCGGTGATCGCATGTAGGAGATGATTACCCTCAACTTTTGGATAGACCTCCGCCAGATGCTCGTCAGCGCCGTAGAGGCGTAAGTCGAACTCGTTCGCGCATCGGCCATGGCTCCAAAACCAGTTTTCGCGGCCAAACGACGGGATCAGAGATTTGAGCCGAATCGACGGGCCTTTCTCTCCCGCGATGTCGATGGTTTCGTTATCTTCCCCATAAACGTCGGCAACGCCGCCATCCTTGCCTCGAGCCCATTCGTCCCACATCCTTGGATACCAATGCTGAAGGGACACCCGTTGCGTCGCGGGTCCCTGCTGGCCGTTCGATGATGGTAGCGCCAGGGATTTCGCAAACGACTGCATCTCATCCATCGTGCTATGACGGCTTCGAACCAAGCTGGCGACATCGAAGCCACGACCACCCGTCCCCCAAGGACGACGATGCTCCTCGAGAAACTCAACAACGATCTGTTTGAAGGACTCCTCATCGAGGAACTGTTTCGGCAGCGGTAGCACCGAACGTCCTGAGGCCCTGAGGTTCCAAAAATCGATCACATCCTCAATATTCGAGGCGTCCATGAAGAAGACTACGGCGTTTCCATGAAAACTGCTCCTTCCGCGCACGTGCGTCGCCCATTGAGTAAAACGTCTTGGAAAGATCACGTCCCCGCCAGTCAACTCGCGGAACCTGTCCACGCGCACATCCGGCTTCGAAAGATCCAACGCGTCCGCAAACTCCCTGTCAATAGCTTCGGCAATGTTCGCTGGATATTCGCCGAAAACGCTGGCCCAGAACAGACCAAACGCCTTTGGTATGACGGGAACAATGGCCTTGAGGGGGTATTTCGCCTTGAATTTGAAGTGCTCTCGGTAGATGTCAAATAGAATATCGAGCACCCCAATCCCATAAGCGGGCTCGGTCGCGTCTTTATCTTGATCGCTGCGCCAAAGATCCTGCGGCTTGAGGACCTTCAGCTTTGAGTCGAGGAGGTATTTGGGGAGTTCCTTTCCGAACTGGACCAGGATGTCTGGATCAAATCCATCGAGATATCCCTTCACTACGCTCTCCGCCGGAGGTGCCTTCAGCGGTCCATTTCGCCAACTGGCAGGCATGCGTTTGTGCACGGGAATGATTGGAAAGAACATCCCGCCCCACTGAGTGCAGGCCAAGCGGATGGCTTCGCGCACCTGTGAGGCACTGTTCGGGTCGACCATGAGCGCCAACTTAAGCGGCCGGACTTTGATATCTGCGGAACCGAGCACTTTTTCTCCTCTGCTTTTCTCCCTGATTCAGTTTAGCTGGTCATACCTCGTGCCCGTCCCTATTGATTGGGGGGCCGGGACGAACACAGCCCATCAGTTCGATTCGTTTGGCCAGTGGAGCCTCGAAGCTGTTTCTTAGTCAAATCCCTTGACTTCAGGCCGGCTTTGGGTGGCAGCTCGAGTTAGATGAGCGTCCCATTCGGGTCGACAGCGGCCGGCTACAAATACTGCCTATCGCCCGCGCCTCTCGGGACCCGATCTGTCCGCGGGCTGTTGTCGGCGGACAGTAGCCGCAGCTTTGACGACTCACCCGTTTGGCTTTGCTTCTGCGGAACGACGCGCGGCATCACCTACGGGGTCTGATTTGAAGTTATTTATCTTATGGCGGCTTGATGGGATGGGG
>NZ_JBCGCS010000038.1:21472-27100 GCF_038594925.1 Achromobacter sp. JD-1
TTCGGATAAACGTGTTTTGAATTTGATGTTTAGCGGCTAAACAGTCGCTTCACCGCTCTATGTCGCGGTCGCGTTGCAGCTGTTTTGAATTCTCTCGCTCGGACTGTGACAGAGACGCTTCCACCAGGCCGACGCCACCATGCGGATAGCGGATTCCGATCATCTGCTCCGGAACGACGAGATCCACGTTGAGGAGCGCGCGACGGCTGTGCAGGACCATCTCCCCAGCCAGCCCTTTTTGTTCTTGAACCAGGTACCGCTCCGTCAATCCGATAACCACGCCCTCATAGCTCTGCCCAGGAATAGCCTGAACGACGTGTGCGCGATCGCCCGCCACCGCCCTCGCCAGATCCAGCGCGTATTCCCGCTCAATTTCTCGGAGACTGGCGCGAATCAAGTGCGCCATGCGCTGCGAGTCTCCTTGATAGGCCTCAATCGACGCCTTCGTCATCACGCCCCGATCAACGCCTTGCCAGTCAATGCCGTAGCCGGCATCCCTTGCAAGCTGACCGATGAACTCCCGGATGCTTCTGCCATTGCCTTCCCGGAAGGGATGAAGCACATTCAACTCGCCCAAGAAATGGCCAGCACGCTCACTGAACGAATCGGGCCCAAGGCCCTTTAGGAGACCTTCGCGCGAGAAAGTGGTCTCGTGATCTGTGGCGCATAGCTCGAGATCTGCTCGTGGCTGGCGAAGCGTGTTGTGCCCTTCGAAATGTCGACCGTGCGGATCTTACCCGCCCAGTCATAGACGTCGCCGAACAACCGCTGATGGATGTGTCGAAGGTGCGCCAGGTCAAACTGCCCCCGGACGGGGTTCGTAGCAAGCTCGTAGGAGCGCACGGCGGCGAAGGTTGCCTCCACCTTGTCCAGCTCGCCCTGGTCAGTAATTCCAAGACGATTACGCAGAACCCCGGAAACAGGGTCTACGTATGGATCTTGCGCGTTGATGGGGTATTTGGCCATGGACTGGCCTATGCGGTCATTGACGTTATCGTGCGGACGACGAACGAAATTCGCCAGCGGCGACGCGGGCATGCAGCGTACGGAGGACGTCCGACACGCTCAATTCACCAGCCGCTGCACGTTCAAGATCGGCAACTGTGCGTGAGTCGGGTTCCAAGCCTTCCAGCCGCTGGTTCGCCACCGCATTTGCTACAGCGCGGCGCCGTTCTATCACGTCTTTAGAAGTCAGCATTGGGGTATCTCCGAAGGTCTTTCATTTTACTGCAACAAGTCCCGCGTCAGGGGCTAACTTACCGGGTGGACGCAACTGCACGACGTAAAGCCGGCCGAGTCACTCTGGCCAACGCCGCGACATAAAGCATGCACTGACGACGATGAGGAAAGCGATAAAGAAGAACGAGAGAATCTCGACGAACATCCTTGTGTCTGGGGCCAGGCTGTCCATAAAAATGGTTGCGAGGTAGAAGAGCACGATCGCAGCCGCGATGGCCATAAGCAGCATGCAGATCACAGTCGCCCTGTACACCCACAAGTTGCCCAGGCATTGACGGGGTCTGGGACGCAAATGGCTATCGCTCATGACATATCTCCAAAGTCGCAATGTTGTTTCCAGGATGGCGGTCTGAGCCATCCTGCTTCAGATTCTGAATTGTTCGCGCGACGCTCCTGCGAGCTCCGCAGCAGTCAGCCAGCGCGGCGCTCGCCCACGTCCGGTCCAGGTATAACCAGATTCAGGATGACGGTATTTCGGCGCGACCGGGCGACGGGATTCGGTTCGCTCAACAGCCTTTTTGCGCTTGGGGCGAGCGGACTTCGTTGCGCCATATGCGGCCTGGATATCCGAGGGAGAAATCTGGAACTCGTGCATTTGCGCGACGATCTTTTGTACGGCCGACGCCCGACCGTTGGCGCGCAGGGTTTCGGCACGTCGCTGTAGAGCTTGAATTTGAGCGTTGAGCTTGGCGAGCGATTTATTCGATTGCATTGTGGTTTCCTCGGTTTTTTGCTGGCGAATAGCCCGTTGGCTAGTCCGTGTTGTGTATTGGAGATCAGGAATTATTGATGACCATGCCGACAAAGATTGGCACCGCTGACGCAAAGAAAGTTACGTTAGCCATGGTGTCCCATCCCGTCCATCGCGCAATGATGGAAGTCGCCATAAATACACATCCGACAATCAACGCCACCTTTCCCGGACCCTTTTCAATCATCACTGCCTCCTCATTTTCAGGTTCATTTTGAGTTTGCTACGTTTAGCCGCTAAACATCCAGGGGCCATGTCATTCGGTAACGAGCTGGGGCCTCCAGATCTTTACTAGTTCTTTGAACGCCTCATGAACGGGAGTGGCGAGCGTGTCCGGATAGGAACGGCTACGCCGGACGAGGGCGATCACTGACGACATGTCGTCGTAGATTTCTTTGTCTACGCTCCACAGATCAGCTAAGTCGAAGCCGCCGCAGCTCGTCGCGTTCCACCAGGCAAGCAGAAAATTGGCAACACGTGCGCTCTGTCCGGTATCACGCTTGGCAATTTCAATCAGACGATTCAAGGCGGCCATACTGGCCTGGCGCAGCGCTGGATTGGCACCGTCTTGTCGCTCCTGTTCGAGCATGTCCCTGCGGCGTTGAAATTCGGCCGTCATCTCGCTGGGGACTTCACGCTGAAAACGGAAACCGGTCGTGTCGGCCACAAAAGTGATCGTCGCGCCCTGTTCTACCGCCAACCCCTCCTGCCGATCTTCAACGCGATCTTCGGATTGCGTGTGAGCCTTGGGGACGGCCGGATGGTCCTTCGTCTTGGTGCTTTGCCGAATAGCTTTTACGGCCGCGCGGGTGGGCTTCTGCTCCGCCGCGCTGAGGAGATTTTCGACTGCTTGCGGGTCTTCCCGATATGCAATCACAAGCTCTTTGGCAACCGTGACGTCGGTGATCTGCCCATTCGCGACCGCCTCCGCAACCGGCTCTGGCAGGTTGAGCATTGCGACGTGCATGCTGACCCATGCCTTGGACTTCCCCATCTTGAGCGCGATATCCGACTGGGTCATGCCTTCCGCAAGCTTCCCACCGATGAAGTCCGCCATTTCACGCCCGGTCAGGCCCTCGTGATGGAGGTTCTCCGTCACCTGGTCGAAGTCGTCGAAATCAGGATCTTCGTGTGCGGGAATCTGGTCGAGACCGACCTCCCGCGTACCCAGATAGCGGCGGTGTCCATGATTAATTATGAAATCGCCGGGGATGGTCGGGTGAGGGCGCAATGAAATGGGGCACAGCACCCCTCTTTTCCCTGCCGCAACTCTTTCCCGAATAGTCGAGGCCATCTCCGCGATACTCTCCTTCGTGAGCCCCGGATTGCCGGCGCGACGAACGTTCCGCGCGTCAAGATGGATTCGGGCGACATCGTACATCTTGAAGCCACCCTCCTGCTTCGGGTCGTCCAGCATCGATGCCAAGTCACCCAGTCCTTTCAGATCCATCATGCCTTTACTCCCATCTTGGTGCGGATGTACTGGCCCAGGGCGCGCATTTCGGCGCCAGCCGCACGCGCGGTGGTCTTCTTGGATTTCCAGACGGGTTCGCCAATAGACTGTGCTTCAGCGACGCTCGTGCGTAGACCGATGGTGACGGGCACAAGCAGCTCCTCGTGGGCGGCACGGACTTCTGCCAAATGTCGGACTTGGCGCGGATTTCGCCGATCCACCATGCTGGGAAGTAGCCCAAGAAATTGCAGCTTAGGATTGCGCTGCCGAGCATTGAGTATCACGCGCATCATCTTCTTGATCCCTTCGATGCTGTACTCCTCCATCTCCACAGGGGATATGACCGCAGCGGCGGCGTGAAGCGCTGCTGCCAAGGCGATGCTTACGCCCGGCGCGGTATCAATTACGCAAAGGTCATAACCCTTTTCGGCGAACGCCGATAGATTTACCCGGAAATTTCTCAGCGCGGTTTCAAGCGGCATGTAGATCAAATTCGCCAACAGCTGATCTGCGGCGATCAAGGAGATGCTCGATTCGGGCGTGGGCACTGCCGGCACGCTGTCGAGAAATAGTGCGCTTGCAGATATTGCCAACCTGAATCGAGCCAGGGTCTTCGAAAGGTCACCGCTATCCAAGTCGATGACCAAGACCTTAGCCCCCGCTTCGGCTGCTTCAAATGAGATGTTGACGGCGGTCGTGGTCTTGCCGACACCGCCCTTTCCTTGTGCGACTGCGAGGGTCTTCATGAGGGTTTTCCTTAACCGTTTATGCAGCTATTGCTGCTTTTCAGTGCGCGCCCTGACTCGATGTGGGGCAAAATGCGCTCGCGCGCAGCGTTGTATTGATGCTTATCGGCGTCGCGTCGGATGGTCCGTATCCACCTCGATTGGTTTGGTGTGAGGCGCGTCGGAAGCGAACACGTCGGGGCGTATCAATTCCAAGAACATTCTTCGCGCGTCGGGTATTCCGGACTGCCGCCATTTGCTTACGGAAGGCGAACGAACCTTGCATAGGCGTGCCACGGCATTCGTGCCGCCCAAAAGGTCAATCTTGCGAGAGTCAGGGTGTAGTTCTTTATTCATTTTCGGATGATAGCCATAGCTAGCTATTTGCACAAGAAATCTTGCATTCGATGCCAGCCATGGCTTTGATAGCTCGGGCTAGCGTGTACCCATGAAAACACTCTCTGACCGAATGCACGCCGCGCTCATCGCCGCAGGCAAAACCCAAGCGGATTTAGTTCGCGCGACGGGTGCAAAGAGCTCATCTGTAGCCAACTGGGTCGGCGGGCGCACGAAAAATCTGCGGGGGGAGAACCTAGTTATCGTTTCGAGGCTTCTAAACGTATCTGAGGCCTGGCTTGGTGCGGGCGTCGGCCCGAGAGAGCGCTTCAAAGCGGGCTCCTGGCCCCTGCGGTCGATAAGCCCGGAACAATGGGAGACATTGCCGCAAGGGCTTCGAGATCAGGCCGAAAGCTACATAGGCTACTTGCTGGAAAGGCACGCCAGCGGCGAGTCTCCAGACACATCCCTTAATAAATCTACGGCCAAGCCGTTGAAAGAACTAGGAGCGGAGCTTCAGGAAGTCAAAGCGCGACTACGTCACAATGTAACAAAGGATAAAAAAGTTGACGTACTCGAAACTGAAGCTCGTCCACAGCGGAAACGCGCCTCCGGATCAACGCGCTCGTAATGACCGGTGCTATCGGCACACATCCGGGGCGCACGAGGACCAGAAAGACATAGCGGCACACGCCCACGTGGACATCACGCAAGGCGGTGAATTCCGCTGCACCATCAAAGCGCCGGAGGACGAACTCCTCCCCCTCATCACTGCTAGCTACATCATGCTGGGCGAGCTGATAGAACAACTGGGAAAGCAAAAGTAGACGGCAAGGAAGGCGCTGAAACGCCTTAAATGCTAGCCTTGGCTATTGACACGTTTGCTAGTTATGGCTAAATTGTCATTTCGTCATGAAATTTGCTTTTCGTAACCGGCGCGCCTCAAAACGAACCAATGCGAAGCGGCAAATGCTGGATGAAGTCGCTCTTTAACCATCTGAAAACCAATACGCCCTGCACAGCTTCGGCTGTGCAGTAGGGGAGATAGCCGCGAGCGAAAGCTTGGCCCCGGGCATTAAAGAAGCGGCAAGAATCAATGCGCCAGACGAGGCCCGTGAAGCTCG
>NZ_JBCGCS010000039.1:0-24897 GCF_038594925.1 Achromobacter sp. JD-1
GGTCTGGCGCACTGGTCAGTCCTTCGATCCTGGGAAATTGCGGCCGGTTATGGGTTGACCCAAACCATAGAATCTCGTTGCCGCCTGCGGCGGCTGCCTTCGGATTCCCTCGGGCGCATCGACTCCCCGCCCCCCACCAGCCACCACCCCACCATGCTCGAATTGCGGCAATCTGGCGTCAGCAGGGGAGACCCGCGTGCTTGGCATTTTTGCGCACGATGTCGGAGGCTTGAAAGATCTTGCAGGGCCCGCCCCAGGCCGGCCGCGCGGGCGGCCTTTTGGGGCTTACGCAATGTGCCATTCTTTGGACTGATGCGATGTGCCAATGCTTGGACTGACTCGTACATCGTAGGATGGGTGAAGCGCGTCCGGGTCTGTGCAAGGGCGACGACGACAAACGCGCGTAACCCATCACCTCACCACTCAATACCCCCGCCCCGGATCATAAATATTCGGCAACGCTTCCCCACGTTCATTGGCCGCAATCAACCACGACGTATGACGGGCGCGTTCCTTGCGGTCGGGAATCGCCGCGCAATGCGGCGTAATAATCACCCCCGGATGCGACCACAACGCCGACTCCACCGGCAACGGCTCGGCTTCAAACACATCCAACACCGCCTGGTGCAACTGACCGCTATCCAATGCGGCAATCACATCTTTCTCGACCATGTGCGCCCCCCGCCCCGCATTGATCAGGCTGGCGCCGCGCGGCAATTGCGACAAGGTGGTGGTGTTCAATATGCCCTTCGTCGCCTCGGTCGCCGGCAACAAACAGACCAACAAATCGGTATTGCCCAGGAACTCGCCAAACTGCTCCTGACCCGCATAGGACGGCATGCCTTCCAGCTTGCTGGCCCCGCGTGACCAGCCGCTGACTTGAAAGCCCACGCGCGACAACAATTGCGCCGCCGCCACGCCCAGGTGCCCCAGCCCCATGATGCCCACGCGCACATCAGCCGCCACGCGCAAGGACTCGAAAAGCTCCCAATGGCGGCGCGCCTGGTTATCCACAACGCGCTTGATATCGCGCGTCAGCATCAACGCGGACGTCAGCACGAACTCGGCCATTTCGGTCTGGGTGCGGGCAGTGACCATGCGCGCGATGCGCAGGTGGCGCGGCAGTTGGGGGTCGGCCAGGATGTGGTCAACGCCGGCGCCGGCGCTGATGATCAGTTTCAGGTTGGGGAAGGTAGCCAGGCGGCCGGGGTCGGGCGCCCAGACCAGCGCGTAGTCCACGCTGGCGGGGTCGACGTCTTCATGCCAGCCCACCACGTCCAGGTCGGGCGCGAAAGTGTGGAACTGCGCACGCCAGGCGTCGATTGCCTGGGGGCCGCCGGAGTTGATGATGAGCCGCATGGGTCGTTTTCCTTTTGCCGAAGACATCGAATGCATCGAACACATCAGACGCCTCTGGCGCATCATGCGTGTCGCCCGGTCGGGTTGCGCGCGGCGCCGGCGGTTTATCCACAGGCGCCGCGCCGCACGATCTTATCAACGTTCGACGGTGCGGTTCCAGCGGGCGTTGAAGGCGGGGCGGGCCTTGTTCACTTCGTCCCAATCCAGGATCTTGGCGTTTTCCATGTAGCCCTGAAAGCGCTTGAGCGTGTCGACGGTGTCAGCCGGTGCTTTCACGTTTTTGTTCGACGGGAAGTGGCCGCCCATTTCCAGCGCCTTGGCTTGCGCGCTGGCGGACAACAGGTACAGCGCCAGCTTTTGCGACAGCTCCGGCTCGCTGTTCTTGGCGATGACGCATTCGCCCACCATCAGGATCACCGAGCCTTCCTTGGGCTGCGCGTATTCCACCGGGATGTCGCGCTTCTTCAGGCGCGCGATGGCGGTGGGCGTCAGCGGGAAGATGGCGGCTTCGTTGGACTGGATCATCTCGGCAAGCTTGGCCGAGTTGGGGATGTATTCCAGCACGTTGGGGCCGATGGTGTCGGGCCATTTCTTGAAGCCGGGTTCGTAGTTCTTGTCGTCGCCGCCCTGGATGCGGTTGAACATCAAGAAGCCATGCAGGCCGAAGGTACTGCTGGAGGCGGACTGGAACACCACCTTGCCCTTGTACTTGGGGTCGGCCAGATCCATCCAGGACGTGGGCGGCGCCCAGCCCTTGTCGGCGAACATCTTGGTGTTGTAGCCCAGGCCGGTCATGCCGATGTCGATGCCGGCCGCCATGCGGTCCTTCATCACGGCGGTGGGGTAGAGCTCTTTCAGGACGGGGTCGTCGTTAAGCTGTTGGCACAGGCCCATTGAGATGGCGCGCGCCATGATGCCGTCGTCCAGGAACATGACGTGCATCTGCGGGTTGTCCTTGTAGGCTTGCGCCTTGGCCAGCACATCGGTCGAGGTGCCGGGCACCACGACGATCTTCACGTTGTTGGCTTTTTCAAAAGGGGGGAACACGTACTGCGTGAAGGCGCGTTCCATGTCGCCGCCGTTCATGCCGACGTACAGCGTCTTCTGATCCGCCATCGCGCCTGCCGACAGCATCATCAACATCGCCGCGCCCAACAGCCGCTTCCCCTTGTTCAGGCGCGATGCGCCCTGTTTCTTATCCATCATGGTGACTCCAGCGTTTGCTCACGAACAGGTTCAGGCCGAGCCACGGCGCCGTGAGCGGCCACCGCGTATCGTTCGATGCGAAAGGCATCGATAGGAATGGAGGACTGTCCGCGCACGACCAGCTCGGACAGCACTTCGCCCACGGCGGGGCCAATCTGAAAACCGGCGCCAGACAAACCAAAGGCGTGAAACAGGCCGGGCGTGGTGGCGCTGGGTCCCAGCACCGGATTGTGGTCGGGCATATTGCCTTCCACGCCCGTCCAGAAACGGATGACCTGCGCGCCGCGCAGCACCGGCAGCAGCTTGATGGCGTTGGCCATCAGCGCACCCAGGCCGGCGCGGCCGGGCCGCGCGTAATCGGCGCCGGATGACACGCCGCGCCCGCCGCCGATCACGCAATTGCCGCGCGCCACCTGGCGTGCATAGATGCCGCCGCCTTGCACGCCCAGGCTGACGTCCATGAAGACGGGCAGCGGTTCGGTCACCATCATCAAGGGATGGATAGCAGTTTCGGGCACGGCTTCGCCAAAGCTTTCGGCGAACTGTCCGGCCCAGGCGCCCGCGCAATTCAGCAGGTAGCGCGAGCGCACTTCCAGCCCTTCGGCGCGCACGATGAAGCGCGAGCCATCATGTTCAGCGGTGGTGACGCGCACGCCTTCGCGTACGTCGGCCCCCAGCGCGGCGGCGGCACGCGCGAAGGCGGGTGACACCAACCTGGGGTTGGCGTGGCCGTCTTCCGGGCAGAGCGATCCGCCCACCACGTCCTGCCCCAGCCAGCCGAAGCGGTCGGCAAGGTCGTGGCGGCCAAGCAGCCGCAGGTTCATCCCGAAGCCGCGCGTGCGGTCGCGATACGCCTCCAGCAGCGCCATGTCGGCGTCAGACGCCGCCAGTTTCAAATGGCCGGAGCGCACGTATTCGCCGTCGATGCCAATCAGCGCGGGCAACTGGCCCCACAGTTCGTGCGCGCGCCGCGTCAGGGGCATCTGTTCCAGGCCGCGCCCCTGGCGGCGCACGCCGCCGTAGTTCACGCCGCTTGCGCGCGCGCCGCACAGCGCAGACTCCAACAGCACCACAGGCAGGCCCGCGCGGCGCAGGAACAGCGCAGCGCTGCCGCCCACGATGCCGCCGCCGATGATGGCCACTTCGGTGTCGATACGCTGCGTCATGCCGACACCTTGTTCTGGCGCTCCAGGCACACCACGCGCACCGGCACGGGCTTGACCGGCGGCTGGTTGCGCAAGCGCCCGACTTCGGCGGGTGTACAGCCACAGGCTTGCGCCAGCACTTCGGCCGCCGCCGCGCCGCACATGCGTCCTTGGCAGCGGCCCATGCCCACGCGCGTCAGCGCCTTCAGCCGGTTCATCTCTTGTGCCGCCGTGTCGTGGACCGCGCGCCGTACCGTGCCGGCAGTGACCTCTTCGCAACGGCAGATGACGGTGTCATCGGCAATGCTTGCCGCCCAATCCTCTGGAAATGGAAAGGCGCGTTCCAGCGCCGTTCGGATGCGGCTGTTGGCGGCAAGGCGGCTTTCGAGCAACTGCGCGCGCGGGGCATCGGCCGGCTGCCCGATGTCTTCCAGCAACGCCAGCGCCGCGCGCTCACCCGCCAGTTCAGCGGCGTCCGCACCGCCGATTGCCGCGCCATCGCCGGCCACGTAGACGCCCGGCACGCTGCCGCGTCCGGCTGTGTCACGCCGAGGCGTCCAGTTACGGTCGCGCGCGTTGAATTCGAATTCACAGCCGACCAGGCTGGCCAGTTGGGTTTCGGAACGCAGCGCCAGGCCATAGGCCAGCGAATCGCATTCCACGCTATGTTCGCGGCCGCCTTGGCGGTAGCTCAGGCCCGTGACGCGCGCCTGGCCCTGCACGGCCACCGGCCGCACGCCGCTACGCAGCGGCACGCCACGCGCGCGCAGCCACGCCATGTAGTACAGCCCCTTGGCCAACAGTCCCGGCGCGCGCAGCATGCCGGGTAGCGCCGCCAGGCGGTCGGTAAAGCGCGACGTGTCGAGCACGGCCGCCACCTGTGCGCCGGCGCGGGCGTACTGGTACGCCACCAGATACAGCAGCGGCCCGGTGCCCATGAACACCACGCGCGACCCAATGGCGCAGCCCTGGAACTTCAAGGCCACTTGCGATCCGCCCAAGGTGTAGACGCCGGGTGTCAGCCAACCGGGGAAGGGCAGCACGCGGTCGGTGGCGCCCGTGGCCAGGATCAGATGCGTATACGGAACGGCGGTGCTGACGCCGTCTTGCAGCACGTCCAGCGTCTTGCCTTCCACGTTCCACACCAGGCTGCCGGGGCGGTAGTCCACCTGCGGCAGCAGGGCGTTCATGGCGCGGTGCACGGCATCGGCCTTGCGATGTTCGAAGCCATACAGCGCGGGCTTGTCGCGTTGGAACCCCGGTGGCGGCTGGCGATAGATCTGGCCGCCGGCGCGTGGGGCTTCATCCAGGATGACGGGCCGCAGGCCCTGGGCCACCAGCGCCTGGGCGGCGCGCACACCGGCAGGGCCGGCGCCCACGATAACGGGCATCACGATGCTCATGCGATGTCGTCCTCGGGCCAGGCGGCCACCGCCAAGGTGCCGGGCACGGCGGCGGGCGGCAGGGGCGCGCTTTGCAGGCGCATGCCGGGTTCGATGAAGGTGGAACATGCGCGCAGACGCGAGCCGTCTTCCAACTGCATCCAGCAGTCCTGGCAGGCGCCCATCATGCAGAAGCCGGCGCGCGGCGCACCGCTGAATTCGGAATGTCGCAGGCGCTCGGCCTGTGTCAGCACGGCGGTCAACACGGTGTCCCCCGCCAAGGCCTGGCAGGCTTGCCCGTCCAGCGTGAAGGGCACGGCGGGCCGGGCCGTTTCGGCCAGGCGTTTCAGTATTGCCATGATGCCGGCGCCTCTCTATTCGCCATCGGCAAGGGTTTCATTTCTGCCCCACCAGCACGCGGTCCAGGCCATACACGCGGTCCAGCAGCAGCATGGTGACGGCGGTCAGCACGATGACCAGCGCGGACACGGCCGCCATCATCGGGTCGATGGATTCGGTGGCGTACATGTACATGCGCACGGGCAGAGTGATGGTGGATGGCGCGGTGATGAAGACTGACATCGTCAGTTCATCGAAGCTGTTGATAAAGGCCAGCAGCCAGCCGCCCGACACGCCTGGAATGATGAGCGGCAAGGTCATCTGAAAGAACACGGTGGCGCGGCTGGCGCCCAGCGACAGGGCGGCGTGTTCAATCGAGCGGTCAAAACCGACCAGCGCGCCGATCACCAGCCGCATCACATAAGGCGTGATGACGACGACGTGCGCGGCCACCAGCCACGGAAAGCTGCCCGCCATGCCCATCAGCGCGAAGAAGCGCAGCAGCGCCACGCCCAGCACCAGATGCGGAATCATCAGGGGCGACAGGAACAAGCCGTTCAACACATCGCGCCCCGGAAAGCGGTAGCGCGTGATGGCAATGGCGGCGGGCACGGCCAGGCAGACGGCGATGGTGGCCGACAGGAAGGCCAGCCACAGGCTGTTCTGGAACGCCTGCATGAAGTTGGGGTGCTCGAACACCGCGCGGAACCAGCGCAGTGAGAAGCTGGTGGTGGGCACCGTCAGCGTCGATTCCGGCGTGAACGCCACCAGGCACACGATGGCTAGCGGCGCCAGCACGAACACCACCACCAGGAAGTTGAACGCGAGCGCGAAGGGGCCATTTTTCTGCATGTTGGTTCCTTGGCGCCTTAGCCCAGGCTGCGGCGGTAAGAGCGTTCAACGACGCGGTTGTAGGCCATCATGATCACAACGTTGACCACCAGCAGGATGATGGCGATGGCCGCGCCCAGCGGCCAGTTCAGCTCGGTCAGGAACTCGTCGTACACCACGGTGGCCACCATCTTCAGGCGGCGTCCGCCCAGCAAGGCGGGAATGGCGAATGAGCTTGCCGACAGGCCGAACACGATCAGGCTGCCGGACAGAATGCCCGGCATGGCCTGCGGCAGCACGATGCGCGTCAGCGTCTGAAAGCGCGAGGCGTTCAAGGACAGCGCGGCGTGCTCAACAGTGGGATCCAGTTTTTGCAGCGAGGTCCAAACGGGGATCACCATGAAGGGCAGCATCACGTGCACCAAGCCAATGATGACGGCGGTGGGTGTGTACAGCAGCGGCCCGATCCCCAGCGCGTCGGCCGCGCGCCCGACGACACCGTGCGGGCCCAGCAGCATGCTCCAGCCAAAGGCGCGCACCACCAGCGAGATCAATAGCGGCGACAGCACCACCAAGAGGAAGATGGAGCGCCAGGGCTTGCCCATGCGCGACAGGATGTAGGCTTCGGGCGCGCCGATCAGCACGCAGATCAGCGTGGTCACGCCGGCGATCCAGAAGGTGCGCCAGAAGATTTCGATGAAGTAGCTGTCGGTGACCACCGCCAGATAATGTTCGAAGGTATGGCCCGGCAAGATGCCCGCGCTGTAGTCGAACGGACGGAAGGACAGCACCAGGGTCAGCGCCAGCGGCGTCAGCACCAGGGTCAGGAAAACGAGGGTCAGCGGGATGGAACCCAGGATGGCAAGCAGGCCATCGTTGCGGGGCTTGGGGCCGGCCGTGGCGTGAGTCAGCGTTGCCATGTCAGGCGGCCTCTTGCGCAGTCGAGGCGGCCGGGGCGCGCAGCACGCGCAACACGCCCTCGGCCCAATCCAGCCCGATGGCCTCGCCATCATCATGCGGGCGGCGGCCGTCGTTCGGAGTCAGGACGGTCAGCGTGCCCACCGGCGAATCCAGGTCGTACATCCACTGGCTGCCCAGGAAGTAGCGCGTGCTGACCACACAGGCCAGCTTGCCCTGGCCCGGAGGCACGGGCACCAGTTTTTCCGGGCGCAGCGACAACTGCACGTTGTCGCCGTGGCGCAAGCCTTCACCGTCGACCAGCACGCGCAAGGCGCCGGTCTCGATTTCAGCTTGCTCGCCGCAGCGGGTGACGCGGCCGGGCAGCAGGTTGGTCTTGCCCACAAAACGCGAAATGAATTCGCTTTGCGGATGTTCGTACATGCGGAATGGGGCGTCGACCTGGGTGGCGCGGCCATCCTGCATGACCACCACGCGATCGCTGATGGACAAGGCTTCGGCCTGGTCGTGCGTGACCATGACGGTGGTCGTGCCGATCTTCTTCTGGATGCCGCGCAGTTCAAACTGCATGTCTTCGCGCAGCTTGGCGTCCAGGTTGGACAGGGGCTCGTCCAGCAGCAGCACGGGCGGGCGGATGACCAGCGCGCGGGCCAGCGCCACGCGTTGCCGCTGGCCGCCCGAAAGCTCGCGCGGATAGCGGTCGGCATGCTTGTCCAGCTTCACCAGCGCCAGCGCTTCGCGCACGCGCTCCTGGCGTTCGGCGCGCTCGACCTTGCGCATCTTCAGGCCGAAGGCCACATTGTCGGTCACGGTCAGGTGCGGGAACAGCGCATAGCTTTGGAACACGATGCCCAGCCCGCGCGTATTGGGCTTGGCGCGCGTGATGTCGCGCCCGTCCAGCGTGATGACGCCCTGCGTCACTTCCGCAAAGCCGGCAATCATCTGCAAGGTGGTGGTCTTGCCGCAGCCCGATGGGCCCAGCAGCGAGACGAATTCCCCTTTTTCCACAGTCAGGTTCAGATCGGAAACGACGCGCAGGTCGCCGTAGTTCTTCGAGACGTTGTCCAGCCGCAGAAATGACATTTTCCAAACCCCGTCGCCCGATGCGGGCGTTGTGCCACCCCGTAAGGCCGGTTTCCCGGCGTGGTGGCTTATTGATGGGGCAGTCTAGGTTTCGCGAAAAGGCAGGGTCAATTAGGGTTTTCCGAAGAATCGAATTTTTTAGAATGAATTTCCGTTAAGCTGAATTTACTGATAAAAATACGTTCATATATTTTGATCAATGGAATCAAACAATGAAGAAATCAGAGACAGCGGACGATTCTGCCGGCCAGGGCGTGTTGCAGCGGGCGTTTGCCGTGCTGCGCGTGCTGGCCGATGCAAAAGGGGAGAAGCTGCGCCTGACCGATATCGCGGCCCGTACCGGGCAGGCGCAGGCCACGGTGCACCGCGTGCTTCAGGGCTTGATGCAGGAAGGCGTGGTGGAGCAGCCGGCGCAAAGCAAGGGGTATCAACTCAGCGTGGCGTTCTTTGCGCTGGCGGCGGCGGCGGGCACGCACCAGTCCAGCCTGCGTTCGCTCTACCGCCCCGCCATGCTGCGCCTGTCGGGCATGTTGAACGACACGATTTTCCTGCTGGTGCGCAGCGGCTTTGACGCGGTCTGCGTGGACCGGGTTGACGGTGCGTTCCCGGTGCGTTCGCACACCGGCGATATCGGCGGGCGCGTGCCGCTGGGCATGGGCCAGGGCGGCCTGGTGCTGCTGGCCAGCCTGCCGGAAGCCGAACGCGAAGAAGTCATCCGCTTCAACATTCCGCGTTTGCACCATCTGGGTTTTGTGGACGAAATTTCGATGCGGGTGCGCATCAAGGAATGCCTGGAACGGCGGTACGCGCGCAGCCAGGGGCAGGGCGTGTTCCCAAATATCGCGGGGCTGGCGGTGCCGGTCTACGACCCCAACGGCGTAACGGTGGCGGCGCTAAGCGTGGCCGCCCCCATCGAACGCATCGACGACGACCGCCTGCCACTGATCGTTGAAATGCTGCGCCGAGAGGCGGACGCGGTAGGCGCGCAGATCAACCCCTTCGACCCCGCGCTGAGACGCCCCAGCCATTATTTGGGCGCGGGTAACGGCGGTTGATGGCGGGGGATGGATGTCGGTAACGGCGGTTGACGTCGGGGGTGGATGTCGGAACGGCGGTTGACGTCGGGGTGGGGCGCTGGCGGTAGGATGGGTGCAGCGCGCGATGCCATACCCAAGAACGACGCCGCCGACCGCGCGAAACCCATCAAGCAGCGCCGGAACCCGAAATAACCCAGCCATATCTTGGCGGTGGTTCGATGGGTTGCGCGCGTTCGGCAAATGCGTTCTTGCCGCGAATCTTGCGCGCTTCACCCATCCTACGAGTTGCCGTAGGATGGGTGTGGCGCGCGACGCGGTCGCAAAGAACCACGCCGCCGATCGCGCGAACCCATCAAGCTGCCCCCGCCCCAAAACACCCCAACCACATCACGTCGGATACGTGCCCGGCAGCAAAATGCTGCGGTCGCCCGGCTCAATATTGCGGCGGCCGCACAGCGCCATCGTCGTATCCATTTCCTTGTATAGCAGCTCCAGCACGCGGGTGACGCCCGCCTGGCCATACGCGCCCAGGCCATACAAAAATGCGCGGCCGATCATCGTGCCGCGCGCGCCCAGCGACACCGCTTTCAGGATGTCCTGGCCGGAACGGATGCCGCCGTCCATCCAGACTTCAATCTTCGAACCCACCGCATCCGCAATCGCCGGCAACGCGGCAATCGACGACATGGCGCCGTCCAGTTGGCGGCCGCCGTGGTTGCTGACGATCAGCGCGTCGGCGCCGCTGTTGGCCGCCAGTTGCGCGTCTTCCACATCCAGGATGCCCTTGATGATGAGCTTGCCGCCCCAGCGCTGCTTGATCCATTCCACGTCGTCCCAGCTCAGGCGCGGATCGAATTGTTCAGCCGTCCAGGCCGACAATGACGACAGGTCGCTGACGCCCTTGGCGTGTCCGACGATGTTGCCGAAGGTGCGGCGCTTGGTGCCCAGCATGCCCATGCACCAGCGCGGCTTGGTCGCCAGGTTGATCAGGTTGCGGATGGTGGGTTTGGGCGGCGTCGACAAGCCGTTCTTGATGTCCTTGTGGCGCTGGCCCAGGATCTGCAAGTCCAGCGTCAGCACCAGCGCGGTGCAACCAGCGGCCTTGGCGCGGTCGATCAGGTTGGCCACGAACTCGCGGTCGCGCATCACGTAAAGCTGGAACCAGAACGGCTTTTTGGTGGCCTCGGCCACGTCTTCCAACGAGCAGATGCTCATCGTGGACAAGGTGAACGGCACGCCGAAATCCGCCGCGGCCTTCGCCGCCAGGATCTCGCCGTCGGCATGCTGCATGCCAGTCAGGCCAGTGGGCGAAATCGCCAGCGGCATCACCACGTCGTGGCCCACCATCGTGGTGCGCAGCGACCGGCCTTCCATGTTCACCGCCACGCGCTGGCGCAGCTTGATCTTGTGGAAATCGCTTTCATTGGCGCGGTAGGTGCCTTCGGTCCAGGCGCCGGAATCGGCGTAGTCGTAGAACATGCGGGGCACGCGCTTTTGCGCGACGACACGCAGATCTTCGATGCAGGTGATCGTAGAAAGGTTAGCGGTCATGAGAGGTCTGAGGAGTGATGGAAGGGCGCCAGCTACGTTTCGTATTCTTGGAATCTGGAGCCGCCGGCTGCGGGCGGCTGCACCGCAACGCTTGGGCGACAGGCCCTGCGGCGCCGCTCAGTATACGCGCCGAGGCCGGCAAGCGTTGCTTGCCGGCCTCGTTCGCCCCCCCTCTGACTGGGGCTCTATGGCCCCGTCGCCCGAGCTATCGCGGCCAGACCTTGCTGACCGCGCGTATGGTGGCCCACGCTACCCAACGCGGGCTGGTCAGCCGCGCACCCGGCAGCCGGCGCATCACATCCACGGCCAGCCCACCACGCTTGTGCCACTGCTTCTTGCGCGTCTGGCTATCCGTCCAGCGGCCTTCCAGCCACGGAAATTCGCGGCGCCCCGGCTTGTAGACCGGCGGCGTGTTGTAGATCAGGATGTACGCCAGGCGCGGCGACGGCGACGTGTTCGGCCCGGTGAAGTGCAGCGTGCGGGCGTCGTGCACGGTGATGCCGCCCGGGTCCAGCGGTTCGGCCACCGCCTGGTCACGCTGGAATTCGCCGCAGCATTCCAGCGGATGCAGGCTCTTGTCGCCGCCGGGCGAACGGTGCTCCAGCACGTCCCATTTGTTGGACCCGGGGATGAACTGCATGCAGCCGTTTTCCACGGTGGCGGGTTGCAGCGCCAGCCAGATGCTCAGCTCGTTGTAGACGAAGTCGGGCGAACGGAACGCCTCGTCCTGGTGCCACGGCGTTTCCGGGCCGAACGGGCCGGGCTTGAGCAGCGCGTGCTCGCCATACAGCGCCGCCTCTTCGCCCAGCAATTGCCGCGCCAGGTCCAGCGTGCGCTCGTGGTAAGTCGTCTTCAGTAGACCGGGGGCATAATGACGCGGATCGTGCAGGCTTGGAAACTTCGCGGGCTTGGACGGGTCGTCGCGGCTGACGAAGTCATACTGCGCGCCCTCGTTGTATCCCGTTTTGTTCGCGAACAAGTCCAGCAGGGTGCGACGGATGTAGCCCACCTCATCCTGCGGGCACATGTCCTTCAGGGCCAGGTAGCCCTGGTCCCTGTAGCGCGCTGTCTCAGCTTCCGACAACAAACTGGTCTCTTCCATAATGGCTTCTCCAAGCTCTGGTAGCGGGTGTTCCCGTTGGCACGTTTTGACATGAGCACTAACGTATCGCTTCGACACCCACCGGGCCTATAGACCATCCGCTGTAGCCTTAACCGCCTACTCATCCCATTGGCGGCGCATCATCCGAAGGAAACATCCATGCAAGACCCTAAGACCGACTCCCATATCGAAACCGTCCTCGTGTCAGTCAGCGGCACGGTGCAAGGCGTGGGGTATCGCCACGCCACGGTGCGGCGCGCCCACATGCTGGGTGTGACGGGCTGGGTGCAGAACCTGCTGGACGGCACGGTTGAAGCCCTGGTGCAGGGCACGCCCGACCAGGTGGACCACATGCTTGAGTGGCTGCGGCGCGGCCCGCCGGGCGCGTCCGTGCAGGAAATGACGACGCGCCGGGAATACACCGACAAGCGTTATATCCGCTTTGAACAGGTGTAGCCGGGCAGTGTGCGATTCAGCGCCCTCGGCGTTAAGCCGTAGTCCGGCTGGTCGAGGGGTTGAGGCAAGGTTGAGACAGTGGTTGAAGCCGGGCTGATAGGGTCGCAGACGCCTGCCTGATGACCCGGTTTGAACGGGTATTTCAGCGGCTGCGCAGCCAGCGTCCGCCAACCTGATTGATGATCAGGCCCGCCAACACGCAGCCCGCCCCCAGCCACTGCAACGGTTGCAGCCGTTCCCCGAACGCCATGGACGCCGCCCACAGGCCCACCACCGGCACCAGCAGCGAGAACGGTGCGATCTTGGCCGCCGGATGGCGCGTCAGCAAGCGTGTCCACAGCGTGTAGGCCACCAGCGTCGCCAGCACCGCCAGGTACAGCACCGACAGCGCCTCGCCCCAGCCGATGCCGGTAATCATGCCCAGCACCGGCTCCCAGCCGTCGATCAACACTGCCAGCAGCAAGAATGGCAGCACCGGCGCGGCGCTGCTCCAGGCGATGAAGGCAAAGGGGTCGTAGCCAGGCGCCATGCGACTGGCCCGCCGCACGATCATGTTGGACGCTGCCCACATGAACGCGGCGCCCAGCGTCAGCACAAAGCCCAGCATGGTCATCTGGCCCGGGCCTTCGCCCCGGCCGCCCGCAATCACCGCCAGCCCCAGCGCGGCCACGCCCAAGCCGATCCAGTGGTGCCGCCGCGCGCGTTCGCCCAGCACGGGGGCCGCCAGCAGCAAGGTGAAGAATGCCTGGGTCTGGATGACCAGCGAGGCCATGCCGGCCGGCATGCCGAATTTCAGGGCAGTGAACAGCAGGCCGAATTGGCCCAGCCCCTGCACCAGCCCGTAGGCCGCGATCCACTGCCACGGCAGTTGCGGCCGGCGCACGAAAATAATCAGGGGGAAGGCAGCCAGCGCGAATCGCAGCGCGCCCAGCATCATGGGCGACAGGCCCTGCATGCCGACCTTCATGACAACAAAATTAAGACCCCATATGACCACGACCGCCAGCGCGCAGAAATAGTCTTTTCGGGTGAGGTGAGTCGTGGACATGCGGCATTATCGCACCGCCGCAATGGGCCGGCGGTGCCGATGAACACTGGGTTTCAGGGCCAGTTTTCAGTGCTGGCGTTCAGCACTTTTTCAGCGACTTTCAGCGTTTCTCCAGCACCGCCGCGAAGGCCTGCACGGCGGTGTCGATGTCCTCGTCCTCGATGTGGCGATGCGTGACGCAACGCAGGCGCGTGCGGCCCCAGGGGCGTGTCAGCAGGCCTTCGGCTTGCAAGGCCGCCACCCACTGCGTGTTGGTCATGCCGGAGTCGGCGGTCTCTACCTGCACGATATTGGTCTGCGGCACCGTGGCCGACAAGGCGGGCGCCAGGCGGTTGATGCCGTCGCTCAAGCGGCGCGCGCGGACGTGGTCTTCGACCAGCCGGACGGTCATCGTCTGCACGCCTTCCAGGCCGGCCGCCGCCATGATGCCCGACTGGCGCTGCGTGCCGCCCAGCATGCGGCGCAACGAGCGGGAACGAGCCATCACGGCCTTGCTGCCCGTAAGCACCGCGCCCACAGGGGCGCTAAGGCCTTTGGACAGACATAGCGACACCGTATCGGCGTACTGGGTGATCTCGGGTGCCGGCACGCCCAGCGCCACGGCCGCGTTGAACAGGCGCGCACCGTCCAGGTGCACGGGAATGCCACTGGCGTTGGCCATGTCATACACGGCGCGCATGTGATCCAACGGCAGGACGGCGCCCCCGGCGTTGTTGTGCGAGGTTTCCATCGCCACCAGCGACGTCTTCAACCGGTGCCCACCCGACAGCAAGGCCTCGTCAAGCCGGTTCAGGTCCATCGCGCCATCGGTGCCGGACACGCCCTGATAGAACAGCCCGGTAAACGTGGCCGCACCGCGTTCCGAGGTGTACATGTGGGCGGACGATTCCAGCACCACCTGCTCGTTACGCTGCGTCTGCGCCAATACGGCAAGCAGATTGGCCATGGTGCAACTGGGCACGAACAGCCCGGCTTCCTTGCCAAGCAGCGCCGCCACGTGGGCTTCCAGCGCGCGCACGGAAGGGTCGCCATCCAGGCCGTCATCGCCGATCGGCGCGGTGCGCATGCGTTCGTACATGGCCGCCGTCGGATGGGTCACCGTGTCGCTGCGCAGGTCGACGGGAAGGGCGGGATGGTCGGCGGGAGTCCGCTGGGTCATGGGTATCAATGCTGCAAAATCTTGGAAAGAAACTGGCGCGTGCGCGGGGCACGTTCCTCTACATTGCCGAAGAACTCGTCCTTGACGCAGTCTTCGACAATCTTGCCGCCGTCCATGAAGATCACACGGTCGGCAACGCGGCGGGCAAACCCCATTTCGTGGGTCACCACCATCATCGTCATGCCTTCGCTGGCCAGGTCCGTCATCACATCCAGCACCTCGTTGACCATCTCGGGGTCCAGCGCCGAGGTGGGCTCGTCAAACAGCATCACCACCGGGTCCATCGACAGCGCGCGCGCAATCGCCACGCGCTGCTGCTGGCCGCCCGAGAGTTCACCCGGGTGCTTGTCCTTGTGCGCCGACAGGCCCACGCGCTCAAGCAGCGTCAGCGCCCGCGCACGGGCTTCTTCCTTGCCGCGGCCCAGCACCTTGGTCTGGCCCAGGCACAGGTTTTCGGTCACCGACAAATGCGGGAACAGCTCAAAGTGCTGGAACACCATGCCAGCCACCGACCGCAGCTTGGGCAGGTTGGTGCGCGGGTCACCCACCGAAATACCGTTGACCACGATGTTGCCCTTTTGAAAGGGCTCCAGCGCGTTCACGGTCTTGATCAGCGTGGACTTGCCGGACCCCGACGGCCCGCACACCACCACGACTTCACCCTTGCCGACTGTCGTCGTGCATTCATCCAGCACCTGAAAGGCGCCGTACCACTTGCTGACCTGCGAGATCTCGATCATCGGAGGCGTCGTAGATAGTTGCATCGCTAAACCCTATCGCAGCACACGGGTGCGCTTTTCCAGTAGTTTGACCAGGCGGGACGCCGTGAAGCAGATCACGAAATACACCACCGCCACGAACAGATAAAGCTCCACCAGCCGGCCATCGCGCTGGCCGATCTTGGACGCCGCGCCCAGGAAGTCGGTCAACGACAGCACATAGACCAGCGACGTGTCCTGGAACAGGATGATCACGCGGGTCAACAGCGCGGGAACCATGTTGCGAAACGCCTGCGGCAGCACCACGTAGCGCATGCCCTGCCACGGCGTCAGGCCGATCGCCATGCTGGCCGACACCTGGCCGCGCGCAATCGACTGAATCCCCGCCCGCATGATCTCGCAAAAGTACGCGGCTTCGAACAAGGTGAAGGTGATGACCGCCGAATTGAACGCCCCCACGCGCAAGGGCGTGGCCGACCCCACCACCCAGGCGGCGATGTACGGCATCAGGAAGTAGAACCAGAAGATCACCAGCAGCAGCGGAATCGAGCGCATCACGTTCACGTAGATGCCCGCCGGCACCGACAGAATCTTGAAGCGCGACAGCCGCATCATGGCCAGCAGCGTGCCCAGCGCCAGGCCCATCACGGCGGCCAGCACCGTCAGCGTCAGGGTGAACGTCATGCCCGTCTGGAACAGATAGGGCAGCGCGGTCCAGATCACATCGAAATCAAATTTACCCATCGCGATCCCCTATCGGCTCAGGGCGGCGGTCTTGACCGCGGCCGGACCGGCTTTGCTGGCCGCGCCGTTGCTGGCCGCGCCGATCAGGCCAGGCACCGCGATATGCCGTTCAAGCAGGCGCATGCCCAGCACGACCATGCCGTTGAGGATCAGGTAGATCACCGTCGCGGCGGAGAACGCCTCGAAGATGTGGAAGCTGAATTCCTGCATGGAACGCGCCTGGCCGGTCAGCTCCAGCAGGCCGATCGTCAGCGCCACCGAGGAATACTTGATGGTGCCCATGAACTCGGACGTCAGCGGCGGCAGCACGATGCGAAACGCTTCGGGCAGGATGATGTAGCGGTACACCTGCACCTCGGTCAGCCCCAGGGCGGTCCCCGCCTGGAACTGGCCGCGCGGCAACGACTGGATGCCGGCGCGCAGTTGCTCGGCCACGCGCGCCGAACCATAAAACCCCAGGCACAGCACGGCGGGCACGAACTGGCCCCAGGGCTGCGGCATCTGCTTCATCGCCAGGCCCCAGGCATGCGGCAGCAATTCAGGCAGCACGAAATACCACAGGAACATCTGCACCAGCAGCGGTATGTTGCGGAACAGCTCGACGTAGGTCGCGCCCAATAGGTTCATCACGCGGGACTGCGCCGTACGCATCACGCCCAGCCAAGATCCCAGCAACAGCGAAAACACCCACGCCGTCAGCGCAAGCGCCAGCGTCCAGCCCACGCCGATCAGCAGCGTTTCCAGAAAGTTATGCACGCCATCCGGCGACATCTCCAGGAAGACGCTCCAACTCCAGTCGTAATTCATGCCCGTGCCCTAGATGGCGGCGCCATGCGCGACGCCTTGCCCCAAAACCGCCGCGGGACGCCTGGGCGTCCCGCGGACTAGTTGCTGCTTACTCGTATACCTTCGGGTCACCCGAGTCGGTCGGGTTGGCCAGTGCACGCTTGAGCGCATCGCTCATCGGATACTTCAGGTTGATCTGCTTCGGGGGAATCGGCGAATTGAAGTACTTGTTGTAGATCGCCGCGACCTTGCCGCTCTTCATCAGATCCACCACGGCATCGTCCACCACCTTCTTGAATGCGGGGTCGTCCTTGGGTTCCATGATGCCGTAGGGCGCCATTTCCAGGCCCTTGGTGCCAATCACAAACGCATCCGGATTCTTCGACGAGGCCACCGCGCCATAGGCGATGCCGTCATCGTTGGCCGACCCGGCGGCACGGCCCGATTCCACCATCAGAATGGTTTCGGCGGTGTCCTTGGTGGGCGCCATCGTGATGCCCAGGTTACCCTTGGCATTCAATTGCGAGATCAGGCGGAAAGTCTGGCCGCCGGCTTGGGCGGCGATGGTCTTGCCCCGGAACGATTCCAGGTTGTTGGGGTCCACGCCGCCGTCCTTGCGCGCCACCAGCACCACCTGCGCCACGAAGGTCGTGGGCGCGAACGACACCAACTTGTGGCGGTCGAGCTTGTTGGTGGTGTTGCCGCATTCCAGGTCGATGGTGCCATTGGCCAGCAGCGGGATACGCGTGGCGGAGGTCGTCGGGTTGTAGCGCACTTCCAGCTTGGGCAGCTTCAGCGCCGTCTTGATGTGTTGCACCACTTCCTGGCAAATCTCGACCGTGTAGCCGATGGGCTTCTGGTTGCCGTCAAGATAGGCGAAGGGCACCGAGGTCTCGGGGTGGCCGAGCGTGATCACGCCGGTTTCACGGATCTTGTCCAGGCGGCTGGTGCCTTCGGCGTGGGCGGTGGCCGTGCTGCCCAGCAGGGCGGCAGCGACGGAGATCGCGGCAAATGCTTTCATCTGATTCCCTTGGCGCCGTGCAACCGGCGCGTGTTTGTAGTCACGATCGGCGGCGCCGGTTTGTCCGACGTCCGCCACGTCCCGCGATGAGCCCCGCGGCTGGCAAAAAGTATCAACTAGCAGTATGGTTTTATCCAGTTCCAATCAGGTATTCCTCTATACGGATTTGATATGGCCATTCCACGGATGGGCTTAAGACACATCGAGGCCTTCCGAGCCGTCATGATGACCGGCTCGATGACGGCCGCCGCGCGGCGCGTGCATACCTCGCAGCCGCACGTTAGCCGCTTAATTGCGCAATTGGAAGCCATCACCCAGTTTCCCTTGTTCGATCGCAATGGCAGCCGCCTGAGCCCCACGCAGGACGGCTCGCGCTTCTTTCAAGAGGTGGAAAAAACCTTTATTGGCCTGGCCGGCCTGGAGTCGGCGGCGGCCAGCATCCGCTCGTTCAGCGCCAGCCGCCTGAGCGTGGCGGCCATGCCCCGGCTGGCGGGCGGCATGCTGGCGCGCATCGTCGCGGCCTTCAAGACCGAATACCCGGACGTGATGGTGTCCATCCATTCGGGCAACGCCAGCACCGTGCACAACTGGATCAGCTCGGGCTTTTGCGACACAGGCCTGGCCATGCTGTCGGGCGACAGCCCCGGCATTCAGGTCGAACCCGTGATGACGATGAACTGCGTGGCGGTGCTGCCCAAGGGGCACCGCCTGACCAAGTTGAAAAAGCTGAAACCCGCTGACTTCGCAGGCGAGCCCTTCATCGCCTTTCCCAGCGCCACGCCGCTGCGCGAAAAGATCGACGCCGTCTTCAAGGCCGCCAAGGTGGAACGCCAGACGGTGGCCGAAGCGGGGCTGGGCTCATCGGTGTGCGCGCTGGTGGGCGCGGGCCTGGGCGTGGCGCTGATCAACCCCTTGGCCGCGCGCGAAGAGTACGAGGCCAACGGCGTGGAGGTGCGCCCGTTCAGCCCGGCGGTGCCGGTGACGGTGGCCTTGCTGTATCCGCCGTATCACACGCGCACGCGGCTGGTCAGCGTGTTTTCACGGTATGCGCATCAGTTGATGAATGAAGAGATGGCGGATTTGAAGGCGCGGGCGGCGCGGTGAAGGAGCCGGCCTTTGCCGCCTGCTAGATGAAGGACCGTTCCAGGTAGTCGGCCGCTTCGCCAGACGGCTTCAGTGCCTGCCATTGCGCCAGGTTCAACTGCGGCATCTGGAAAGCCGGCTGCGGGCGGCCATACCAGCCCGGGTTGTGCAGACGGGCCAGCAGGTCCATTTTTCCGCCGTCCAGATAGAGGTGTTCGCGGTCGGCCACGAATTCATCCTGTACATGCATGGCCACCACGTCGGCCACCACCAGGCTGCGGCCGTCGATGCGCAGCAGCTCATGCACCCGGCACTCAAACGCGACGGGCGACTGCATCACGCGCGGCACGCCGATGCGTTCGGACGGCGCCAGCACCAGCCCCGCTTCCTGCGATTCATCCACCCCGGCCGGGAAGTCCACCGCCGTCACGTTCATCCTGGCGGCCAGCCGTGTCGACACCAGGTTGACGGTGAACTCGCCGCGCTCGCCGATATTGCGCGCGGTGTCCTTGGGCGCGCCATCGCGCATCCCGATGCCCACGCAGATCAACGGCGGATCGCCCGACATGAGGTTGAAGAACGAGAAGGGCGCCACGTTGGTCGCCCCCTGCTCACCGCGCGACACGATCCAGGCGATGGGGCGCGGCACGATCGCCGCCGTCAGCAGCTTGTAGCGTTCGTGTCCCGCCAAGACGTTCAGGTCGATGAACATGACTTATCCCCAGCTGCTCAGTCTTGCGCCGGCGTCGGCGCCGCGCCCTCGGCGGCCTTCGCATCCGCGAAGAGACGGTCGCTGCGTTTGCAGCGGCAGCGTCCCAACTGGTGCAGCTCGATCAGGTTGCCGACGGGGTCGCGCAGAAAAAGCTGCATGAGCTCCGGCGCCGCCACGTTGTCCAGCTTCCAGTAGTCCACCGCCATGCGTTGCAGTTCCGCCTCGGCCTCGGCGATATCGTCCACCGCCAGCGCCAGATGGTTTTCCACGGGGTCGCGTCCCGGCCCCTGGGAATAGGGCGAGGGGCCATCGCTGCCCAGCAAATGGATCTGGCAATCATTTCCCATGTCCAGGAAGTAGCCGGCGATGCCCGGTATCTCCCAGCGGCCTTCATCCGTGTCCAGCCCCAGCACGCTTCCATAGAACGCGCCCATGGCCGCCACTTTTCCCAGTGGCATGCGCACCGCGTGGTGGTGCAGTTCCAGAACCTTCAGCGCCATGTCTATCTCCTTCGTTTTCCTGCCGGCGCCCATGCACCGCCACGAACCGCATCATGGCGGTGGCGCGCACACCGGGGAATGCCGCCCATCGCATTCCACGATTGCATGGCGTGCAACGCCGGCCCCCAAGCCGCGCCCTGCGCGCGCGCTATGCTTGGCGCCATGACAACGCCCGACCTCAACCTGCTGCTGGCCCTGGACGTGCTGATCCAGGAGGGCAGCGTCGCCGGCGCGGCGCGTCGGCTCAACCTGAGCACGCCCGCCATGAGCCGCACGCTGGCCCGCATCCGCGACGCCGTGGGCGACCCGGTACTGGTGCGTTCAGGACGCGGTCTGGCGACCAGGTGCGCGCCGCGGTGGAGAAGGCGCAATCCGTGTGGTCGGCATTCAGCCGCGACACGGACCTTGGCGCGCTGACGCGCATCTTCACGCTGCGCGCCAACGATGTGTTTGTCGGCGCTTTCGGCGGCCGCCTGCGCGAACATCTGTGCCGTCACGCCCCGCGCGCCGTGCTGCGCTTTGTCTCCGAAGGCGAAGACGACGAAGACGCCTTGAGTGACGACGCCGACCTCTATATTGGTTCGTCGCAAAAGTTCGGCGCCGACATCAAGGTGCAAACGCTTTTCACCACGTCTTTCTGCGGCCTGGCGCGCGCCGGGCATGCGATTTTCGATGGCCCCGTAACCCCGCAACGCCTGGCGGGCTACGACCACATCAGCGTGTCGCGCCGTGGCCGCGCGCAAGGCCCTATCGACCAGGCGCTGGCCAGCCTGGGCCTGACGCGGCGCGTCGCGTTGATCACCCCCACCTTCCACGCCGCGCTGTTTGCGCTGGCCGACTCAGACCTGATCCTGCCCACCATGCCGCAACACCTGATGCCGGGCATTGAACGGTTGGGGCTCGCCTTGCGCGGCTTTGCGATGCCGGTGGAGACGCCCCCGGTCAGGGTGGTGCAAGCCTGGCCGCCCCGGCTGGACAGCGACCCGGCGCACCGATGGTTAAGGCAGACGATCAAGCAGGTTTGTGAGGGGGTGGGTTAGAAGGCGCCGGCGCTATTGCGCATCGGTTTGCACCCGCCCGTCCGCATGCAAGTAGCGCATGGCGCCGTCAACATGCATGGCCGGCACGGCCTGACCCTGGCCCCACCATTGCGCAATCGCCGTCGGGCAGCCGTGCACGCCGTCCCCCGTGCGCAGCGACTCGGGTACGCCGATCCACGCATAGACCGGTTCGTGCAGCCACGCGCCGTCCGCTTGTGCGATACCGATGTGCTGGCCATCCGGGCTGTGGTCGCAGGCCTGTTCCGGCACCACGGCGCACAGCCAGCCGTAGGTGTCTTTCCACATCAGGCCGAACACCAGGTGCTGCGTGCACGGCAGCGCCTCGCGGCGCTCGACCATGTCGTAGGCGCCTTGGAACCATTCGTCCCATTCCCCGTGATCCACGCAGCGCAGCACGCGCAGATAGCGGCCGGCCTGGCCCGCGGGCGGCGGCGTGATGTCGGCCGGATTGGAAGCGGGTAGCCAGATGATGTCGGCCAGATCCGTATAGGCCACGGGCACGACGATTCCGCCCTGGGCGTCCAGAACACCGCGCTGATCATCCTCGGTCAGCACCCGGATCCGCATCTGGCCGCTTATCCACAGGCCGGCGGGATCGGACTCCGACTCCACAGGCCCCAACGCGGCGTACAGGGCGTCCAGCACTTGCCGACCTTGCGCATCGATCAGGCCGCAGTGGTCACCGCGCTGCGTCACATAGGCGTGCAGCGCGTCATCCCAATTGATGTCGTCCCATACGGGCGCGCTTGCCCAGGCACCGCACCGGTCGATCAAGCCCCAGCACCCGGCTTCGTATGCGGGCGCCAAGCCCCCGGGCGAAAAATCGCCCGCCGATTCGAATGTGGGGGGTATCGCCCACGCCCCCGATCTATCCACAAAGCCGAACTGGTCGCCCACCCGCGCCATCGCCAGACCCTGTGAATAACTCCACACTTCGTCCAGCTCGCATGGCATCAACTGGCGGCCGCTGGTATCGATCAGCCCAAGCTTGTCGTCCTTGAGAACCGCCGCCACGCCGTCTTCGAAACGCCAGATGGAATCGAACTGCGGGGCGAGCACCACGCGGCCGTCTTCGCTGCGTCCTTCGCGCACGCCGCACAGGTTGTCCACAACAAAGCGATGCAAGCCGTCGCCGAGGTGGGTGTCGCGACGCTTAGAAGTAGGGGTGCCGTTGGGGGCGTCGTTGTCGACGTCGGCATCTTCTTCGTCATCGGCACGGTCTTCGCAGCCGTCGTCCGCATCTTCGTCTTGGTCTTCGTCCTCGTCGAAGTCTTCATAGCGCACCCGCCGGGCGGGTTCTTGCGGAAAGAAATACGGATGCGCCAGGCCGCCCAGCCCGACCCGCCACGCCCAACCGGATTCATCGTCAGCGCCTTGCACGTCCAGCAAGCGCAACGCAGCCGCGATGTCGTCCTCGCGCATGCTGTCCTGCAAAGCGTTCCAGCGATCCGTGCACAGCGCGCGCGCGTGGGCAAGATACGCCTGCGCGCCATCCCCATGCAGCCACGCCAGCTCATCAAGATTGGCGCTTATCCACAAGCCGGCGGCGTCGTCCCGCTCGCCCGACGCGTCCCGCGCCCCCCGCGCCTCCATCCGTTCGGCCAGGTAAGCCACCGCCGCATCCCACTGCACGCAATGCGGCGCGTCTCCGCGTGCCGCATGCGTCCGCAAGAACGCCGCCACCTGGCGCAAGCGATCGTGCGCGGCTTGCGCGGGGGCGGCCAGCGCGGCCGTGCCCGCATCCCCAAACACGCGCTGCGACGCATCGGCGTCCCGCAAGCTGCCGTCGGCCAGCAATACCTGCCATAACGTGGGCAGGTTGCCGTTGGCGGCAGCGATTTCTTCCGATGACACCGTGCGGCCGTCCCGGTCCACCTGCAACGACAACCACGCGCGATTACCCATCACTGCATCCTTGAAGCACGCTGGCCACCGCACAAGCGGCGCGCGACCAGCCGGAAAAAACAAAGGCCAGCCTTTTCAGGCTGGCCCGGGTCATGCGAGGCAAACGCTTTGTAGGATCCCATAAACCTTTAGATATCGCGCACTTTCGCCCTGCGGGCGTTGAAGATCTGATAGGACTTGCTAGAGCGAACTGTCCCATCTTGTTAGATTTTCCTAAGCGTATCGTCAACAAGTCACCGGGGGCACACAAAGTCGACGATGGTGCGACACGAGACAGTTTGATTCCCCCGTCTGAATGAATCCATTCGCACGCTCGCATCGGGCAGGTAACGTTTCGTCCAACGCCTAGGCCCACCAAACCCCAACCGATCACTATTGTGAAGCTTAAGGGGACACCGAGCACTCTCGCCACAACCCCTGAGAGTCAGCGCAGAACAACTTGACCAACCCGAGGCTCGGTTCCGCCGAACTCTGACATTGCTCCACAACAACCACAGTTGCGGAAAACAAAAAGGCCCGCCAGAGGCGGGCCTTCGCTTTCTTTTTGCCTACTACGCATGCCGACTAGAACCTCACAGAGAGGGGAAGAGGACATACAGACAGGTGATGTCGAAATTATAGGTACAAACCAGGGAAAAAGTCAAGCAGTCTCACACAGCACCGCAAACAAGTGTTAGCGTAACGAAACGTTAACATGCGACCTAAACCATGCCCCAGTCGTTCCATTACCCTCCCATACTGTCCCTTGTATCACCCCCACGACTATCGAGCTATCAGGCCGTATTCTCGCCTAGTTGTGATGCCGAACTATTCGGTACGTATGTCTGGGCCCAACACGTAGTCGGTGCCGTTTATCCCATCACTCAAGCCGTCGAAGTGTCGCTCCGCAACAGCGTAGACAACGCAGCCCGTACGAAGTTCGGTGCCAAATGGTGGAAGCTCCCGCAGTATCAAACCCCGGCACACGCCGATTTCCAAGGATGCATGCAAAAAGCTGAAAACACACTGACCAAAGCGTGGCGTGCAAGTGAACGAATACGGTTGCATCTACCCAAACATGCAGTGGTCCCTTCCGCAGTGCCGACATGGTCGCATGACAAAATCGTCGCAGCGACCGAATTTAGCACGTGGGGACATGTGCTTAGTGATGCATTCTCCGCTTCAACACGAGCACAGCAAAGCACGCATCTGTGGCCGGTGCTGATGGGGACGGCATTTCGAAAATACAATTTACTTTCGTCCAGTAGCGTAGATGCACGCCACCAAATAATGAATATCGTGCATGAAATTCGAGAGTACCGAAATCGACTTTTCCATCACGACAAGATATGGGTGAGCAGCGGAACATCTTCCAATCCTAGATCGGCTATCGATTCCATAAGAAAGAAGATAAATAAGATGGAAACCCTGCTAAATGTGATTGATGCGAGACTTCCGATCATCATGACCAAGGTCGGAGTGCTTGATAACGCGCGCAGAGTCTGCTCAATGAATGAGTTGGACATATACCGCTACGCATTCAGAGAGCCGCACCTGACATCGAAAAAAAAGCGCCTTATGCGCTCTCTAACTACTAGCTCTGAAAATCGTAACTCGACCACCGCATGGAATTATGGGGGATCGGTATATGGAATGTACAAAATCCGTTAGCAAGTCGGGCCCACTTTAGTAAATGGAATGGCCCCCTGAATCACCGGACACCATCACTCACCTAGAATACTGACTAGGCATATGACTGTATTTTTGACTA